>JBJSXS010000166.1:0-6236 GCA_046086545.1 Gemmata sp. | reverse complement strand
TACCCGATGCTCTTCCGGTCTACCGCGGACGTGGGGCACGGGAGCAAGTTGGAGAGCAAAACTGTCGCCTACACACCCTTTGGCTTTCTGCCTCCCGGAGCCCTCACGCGCCCGCGGCGGCGAGCACTCGTTTTACGCCGGTCCGTGGCTCACTTCGTCGGGGAACCGCGATAGCCCCTGCACACGTACACGCCGCCCGGGGGCAGGTTGACCGGCACGAACCGGAACCGCACGTCCTCGAAGTACCGCCGGTACAGCTTGTAGTAGATCAGCGGCATTACCGTCAGTTGCCGGAACGTGCCGCCGTCGGAAATGGTCCGCGAGGCGGTTTCGAGGATCGCGTCGCGGGCCGCCGCCGGAAAGGACGGCAGCGGCAGACCGGACAGGACGTGGTCCACCTTCTGTATGCCGCGCGCGGCGAGCAGGTCGCCGAAGCGGGTCGCGTCGCCGAGGATCACCTCGACGTTCGGCGTGCCGCGGAACCGCTCCTGCAGCCGCCCGCACAGCGTCGGGTCGAGTTCGATCACCACGATGCGGGTATTGGGGCTGGCGAGTTTTACCATTTCCGCGGTGATCGGCCCGGTGCCGGCGCCGAGTTCGACAATGGAACTGGCGCTCCCCCAGTCGATGCCGTCGAGCAGTTTGCGAGCCATCGACCGCGAACTGGGCGCGAACGACGCGACACGACGCCCTTGGGTGAGGAACGCCCGCATCATGAGCCACCAGTCCGGCCCCTTCGAGAGCTTCGGGGCCGCGGCCGGGGTGTCGTTCGGGGCGCCCTTCGATTTGGGTTGCGTGTTCGCCGCGGGCACCGGCGCGTGGGGGGGAGCGGACGGTTGCGGCGTCACAGTGGAGGCCATTAGTTATTTGCTCGCTCGGGTGGGCTTCGCCAGGATGAGTTTGGTCAAGGACGGGTGCGCTGTCGGTCGCGCCGAACTGAGGAAATCTACGACCAGCCGGTTGATGAGCCAGTGCTTCTCGATCTGTGGGGCGTGGCCGCACCGCTCGACCTTGCGGAAGTGACCGTTGGGCAACTCCCGCGCCGCCTCCTCGGCGGTCTGCGGGTCGCACACCTTGTCGCCGGACGCGGTGACCAGCAGCGTCGGGGGTTTCACCAGCTTCATCTTCTCGCGCACGGTGTGTTCCAGCGTGCCGCGGACGGTGCGCAGGAACCCCTTCTGCCACTTCCGGTTCGCGAACTTGGAGCGGTAGTACCTGACGATCTCGCTGTCGGCCCGGCGCGGCTTGTGGAACACGCTCTCCACCATCGCGCGGGCGTTGCGCCCGACAACACCCTCCATGATCGGTAACTGCTCAACGTCCCCCATGCCCGACGGGCACAGGAGGACCATGCGGTTGACCAGCTCGGGGTACTTGGCTGCGAACTCAACCGCTACCTTCCCGCCCAGGCTGCTGGACACGAGGTGATACGGCGGCGTCTGCACGAACTGCGTCAGGTAGGTGTGGAGCTGGGTCACCAGGTAATCGACGGTGATCGGCTCCTTGGAGGCAATGCGGGCGTGAAGCGCGTCGCCCTCGTAGGCGAGAATGTTGGGGGTGAGGACGTCAAAGTAGCGCGACCAGAAGCGCTTGTTCCGGTACCACGACTCGGCCTGTTCGGACAGCCCGTTGATGAGCACCAGCGGCTGGCGGCGACCGTAGTGCGGGGGGCGCAGCCGCTCCATCAGCCCCTTGATGGGGGAACGCATGGGGGTGACTCCGCGATGCCGGCCGGTCGTTCCGCCGAGAACAGATTAAAGGATAGTGTGGCGCGCACCGCTGTGAAGAGAAAAAGTACTCGCCGCGGGAGTTTCCGGTGCCCACCCAGATACGGACGCTACGACCGCTCAGGTTCGCCGCACCTACGCCGGTTCTCCAGGGCGAACCGGCACCGCGTTGCGGGCGCGCGGCCGGCGCGGGTGGGTGGCGCATCGTCCGGACCAAAAACACTTTGATCCGCGCGCACCCACTCCGCTAAGATGATTCCTAACCCTTGTCACCCCTGCTCTTCACACGGGCACCGCGGGAGCGCTTCATGCCGAGTTTCAAGGTTCCGTGTCCGAGTTGCGAGGCGCCGGTTCTGATCAAGAACCCGAAACTCGTCGGCACGAAGGTGGAATGCCCCAAGTGCAAGTACCGGTTCAAGGTGGAGGAGCCTGCGGCCGAAGCGGGCGGCGCCAAGGAGAAGAAGCCCGAAAAGAAAGCGGAAAAGAAAGCGAAGCCCGCGAGCGGCAAGAGCAAGAAGCTCGTGCCCGTTGTGGTGGGCGTCCTCGCGCTCGTCTTACTCGGTGGGGTCGGGTACGCGGTACTCGGCGGCAAGAAGCAGACGAAGGGGCCGAACATGGCCAGCAAGGGAGGCCCCAACGGCGGGGGCGGCGGTACGACCGAACCGGAGGACAAGGACAAGAAGCCCGAGGACAAGAAAGAGGAGCAGCCCAAACTGGTGCCGGGCGGCAGCGACAAGGCGACAACCAACCTGCTGCCCGGGCAGGCCGTTGCCGTATACCGGTTCTACCCTGAGCAGTTGCGCGGCAGCCCGGCCTACGGGATGCTGATGGACTCGTCGGTCGCGCAGATGTTTCAGAGCACGTTCGGGTTCACCCCCGAGGACGTGGACACCTACGTACACTGCTTCGCCGGAGCCGATCGAGAGCCGTTCGGTGTCGTCAAACTCAAGGTGCCGACCAAAGCCCCCGAACTGCTCGCGCGGATGCCGGTGAGCGCAAAGCCCAAGTCCACCAAGGGCCGCGACCTGTACACGTTTCGCAACGCACCGTTCCTGAGGGCGGCGTCCAACGCGCTCGCCATGCGTGCCCTGTTCGGCGATTTGTACGCGACGCTACCGGCCGGGGCCGCGGCCCCGCCCAGGGAGAAGCCGTTCGGCATCTGCGTGTACGACACCCAGCATGTGCTCGTCGGCGACTACGCCCTGCTCGACCGTTTCCTCGGCGAACTCGACGCGAACGGGTACCCGCCGTTCAAAACTGAGCTGAACACCACGACCACCGCCGCCCCGAAGGACGGCAAGGCCGCCTCGGGGGCCAAGGCTTACAGTTCGGTGGACACCTACCGCACCATCGAGTTCCCGCTCAAGCGCGCGATGGACGAACTGGATGCCGACCGCTCGACCACCCCGCTCCTTGTGTACGCGGAGCAGTTCGACGCGCGGCAGTACGACCCCAAGCTGCTGAAGAAGGACTACCAGATTCTGGCGAACACGCTCGACCCGATCGCCAACCGCACGCGGTACCTCAGCGGCAACGTCACCGCGTTCAGCCGGCGGCAGTTGCTATCGCACATGCGGATCACGTTCGACTCGGCCGACGGCGCACGCGAGTTGGCCCGGGAGAAGCTCTCGCCCGGGCTGGCGCTGGCGGCGGAGGTACTGAAACTGTACCTCGCGACCGGCATCGAGTTCCGCGACGGCACGGCCCCTGGCGCAGCGCCCCCCGGGATGCCGGGGATGCCGCCGTCGCCCGGGATGCCGGGGATGCCGCCGTCGCCCGGCATGCCGCCGTCGCCCGGCATGCCGCCGCGAGGGAGCGGGGACAGCGGCTCAGGAGGAGTGCCTAAAGGCCCAACGGACCCCGCCAAGGGACCGAACGACCCGCAGGAGGCAGTGGTGTCGCACATCGATCTGGTGCAGGGCGACAACCAGGTGTTCGTCACCATCGACCTGAACTGGACGGACGCGGTGTTCCGTACGACGATCGCGCCGCGCCTGGCCGGCATCGGCAACGAGGTGAAGGGGAAGATGGCAGTCTACTCGGCGGAGTCCGGGCCGCACGTCCTCGCCGGGGCCGCGCCGAAGGTGTGGGCCGACAAGAAGCCGCTGCCCCGCGGCACCTGGGACCGGGCGAAGACCGACCCCACGCGGCTCGGTCTGGAGTACCCGCCGGTGCAGCGCGTCAGCTTCTTCGTGGACCTGCTGCCGTACCTCGGCCGGGGCCAGTTGGCGGCGGCGGTCAACAAGAACGCCGCGTGGTACGCGCTGGAGTACGAGCCGGCGGACCCCAAGAACCCGGACGCCCCGCCCCGCGTGCGCCTCGACAACGTGACACCCGGCGGCGCCTGGGTGCCGGAGTTGCTGGCACCTGGGTACCCGCAGTCGGCGTGGCGGGCCACGTCGCCCTACGCCCCGGACCACACGTTCGGCGCCACCAACTACGTCGCCATCGCCGGAGTCGGCCGAGACGCCGCCCGCTACGACCCCAAAGACCCCGGGACCAAAACGAAGGTCGGCATGACGGGGTACGGCTGGGGCTCGAAGGCCGAAGAGGTCACCGACGGGCTTGAAAACACGATCTACCTGATGCAGACCCCGCCCGGGTTGCAGCAGCCGTGGATCGCGGGCGGCGGCGCCACCGTTCGAGGGTTCGATGAGAACGACCCGATGGGCGCGTTCAGGCACACGTATAGCGGCAAGCCGGGCACCTACGCCCTGATGGGCAACGGCTCGGTCCGGTTCATCCCGGACACCATCGACAAGAAGGTGCTGCTCGCGATGGGAACCCGGGCCGGCGGCGAGGCACTCGCCGACATCGACACGCAGGCGCCGAAGGTCGAACCGCCCTCAAAGCCCGCGACCATCGACCTGAAGACCGACCCGAAGGTGACCCCGCCGATGCCGGCCCCGTCCGACAAAAAGGACGCGGAACCGGCCCCGCCGGCGACTAAGACCGACCCCGCCCCGGCTCCGCGCGAGAAGAAGTAGCCAAAGCAGTTGGCAGCAGAAAGTGGGCTGTGGGCAGAACAGACAGGACGGCCGGTGCCACCTGCCTGTTCTGCCCACCGTCCACTTTCTGGTCACCACATCGGGATCTGTACGCGGTCACCACCCTTCATCGCGCTCTCGTGGGCGCAGATGCCGACGAGCGTCCAGTTCGCACTCGTGGGCGCGTCCGGGAACGCCGGTTGGTGTCCGAGAACGGCCATGAGGAAGTTGTGCGCGAGGTGCGGGTGGCTGCCGCCGTGCCCGCCGCCCTGCACGAAGCTCAGGTGCGTGGCGTCGTGAATCGCGCCGGTGAACTTTCGGATCGGGTCCGGCAGGCGCCCGGCGAAGTCGGGCACCTTCACCCGCCGCGGGATCTGGTGTTCGGGCAACCCGCGCATGTGCAGCACCGGGTCCTCGCCTTCGAGTTGCTGCCACTCGAAGCTGATGTTGCTCGCCGTCACGTCGAAGCTCTCGCGGTACTGCCGCGCGGTGTCGTACAGGCTCCGCGTCACCTCCGCGCACACGTCGCTGTCCTTGATCTTGAACGTGGCGCTCTCGACGGCGAAGGGCGAGCCGTAGATCTTGTGGAACTCCTCGCGGATGCGCCCGGAGCCGTGGCACACCACGCTCTCGGCCAGCGCGATCTTCCCCTTCGCCGCGTCCGAAAGAATCGCAAGGCACGGGCTGACGCAGTGGGTCGCGTACCACATCGGCGGCAAGCCCGGCCAGTAGCCCGGCCAGCCGTCCATGTCCTGCTGGTGGCTACCGCGCAGGAACTGGATGCGCCCCAGCACGCCGCGGTCGTACAGGTCTTTCGCGAACAGGTACTCGCGGGCGTACACCACCGTCTCCATCATCATGTAGACCTTCTTGGTCTGCCGCTGGAGCTCGATGATGGTCCTGATGTCGTCCTTGCTCGTCGCCATCGGAACGGTGCAAGCAACGTGCTTGCCGGCCTTCAGTGCGGCGATGCTCTGGGGCCCGTGGTCCGGGATCGGGCTGTTGATGTGAACCGCGTCGATGTTCGGGTCTTTGAGCATCGCGCTGTAGTCGGTGAAGCGGCGCTCTTTGGGGATGCCGAACTTGTCACCGCACGCGTCGAGTTCCGCGCGGTTGCGGCGGCAGATCGAGTACATCTCAGCGTCCGGGTGCGATTGATAAATGGGGATGAACTCGGCCCCGAACCCGAGGCCCGTAATCGCGACGCGCACTTTCTTCTGGCTCATGAACTCAACTCGCGAGAGGGAATGGAGTGTTGAGAGAGAGTACGCCCGCCCGAAACCCCGGGCAACTATGAAAGCACGCCACGCGCCAACATCGGTGGACCCTGCCTCGCCATCCCGGCGGTTGATCACGCCAGCCGGCTGTTGGCTTCCTCGTCCGGCGTCTGGGGCGGGCGTTGGGGCGCCGTTTCCTGTGCCAGCCGCACCGCTTCCCCGATCCAGTCCGCTTTCTCCTGCGGGGACAGCGGGGCGTGTGCCGGTGGGGTTGTCGAGCCGCCCGCGGACGGCTTGCCGGACGG
>JBJSXS010000165.1:0-8275 GCA_046086545.1 Gemmata sp. | reverse complement strand
CACGGCGAAGTGGCAATGGCCGACGCCATCCTAGCGCTGTGCGCGAACATGGTGATGCACAAGGACTTCAAGGACAAGAAGCTGGTGTTCGAGGAGGCGTGGTTCGACGCCAACAAGGACGACGTGCCCGAAACCAAGCATGCCCCAAAGGCAAAGGCGTAACACACTGGTGACGCCCAAAGGTCCGGTGTGAACGGAGCGCCTGCAATGGCGCTCCGTTCACACCGGACCTTCACCTATTTCGCCGGGATTTCCGTGATGCAGATGTTGCGGAACAGGATGTCCGTGGTCGGGTCGTGGCCCTGAATCGAGATCGGACCCTTCGCCGCGCGATAGCCTTGCCGCGGGTTGTCGCTCTCCTTGCGGTCGTCGGTCCAATCAACCGTCTGGTAACCGTTTACCCAGGTCGCGATGTGCTTGCCGTCGGCGACGACCGTCATCGCGAACCACTCGTTGTCGTTGCTCACCACCTTGCGTGCCGCGATGCGTCTGTAGATGGCGCCTGTGCCGAAGTCCTTAGGCTTGGTGCGATCGTCGCCCTCGTAGGCGTTTTGGATCTGCGCCTCGTAGCCGTTCTGATACTGCCCGGGGATGCACCTGAAGAAGAACCCGCTGTTGAGCGCCTTACCGTTGGTCATGCACTCGAACTGCAGCACAAAGTTGTCGAACTCCTTCTCGGTCACGAGGTCGCCGGGCCCGTTCTTCACAGACAACTCGCCCGCCTTCGTCACTTCCCACTTCGATGCCATGCGCTTCGGGTCGGCCGCGTTCACTTTCCAACCGTCAAGGTTCTTGCCGGTGAACAGCAACTTGCCTTTGGTGGCCGGAAGCACACTGGCGCGCCCGACACGGGCCGTTATGCCTGCCGGGATGGTGAATTGGACGCGCACGAGGTCGCCCGCGAGCACGAACGCGGCGACATTACCGTCGTTGGGCAACGTGCCGTTCTTCAACTTCTCGGTGAGCGTCACGCGGGGGCATTTGTCGTCCGGCAGCTTTTCCGCGCAGACCAGTTGGATCCTCACAGAACGGGCCGGCACAGCGGCAGTGCTTATTGCGGTAGTCGCCTTAGTGCCGCCGAGAACCATCCACCCGTCTTTAACGGTCGCTTCGCCCTCGATCTTCCAACCGAAGAGCGACTCGTTGTCGAAAAGCATCAATTCGCCGGCCGCGATTTCGTCTGCCGTCGGCTTGTGGGGCTTGTCGGCGGCGAACGCGGTCGGGGCGAGCGCGAGTAACGCGAACGCGGCGAGTGAGCGGAGCATGAGGCACCTTCGTTGGGGGGAGGTTACATCGTCGTGTCGGCGACGGCCGCGGTCAACCCGTCGCGGTAGCTCGCGTACTTCGGCGCCCACCCGAGCGCGCGGAACTTCTCGTTGCTGACGCGCCGGTTCGGTGTGCCCGGTTCGGCGCGCGGCTCGAACTTCGCTTCGGTGCCGAGCAACTCCGCGAGGCGCGTATAGAAGTCGCGGCGCGTCGCGGGGGCGCCGTCGCTGAGGTTGTACGTTTCGCCCGGCATCGCGTGCGTCTCCGCGTCCAGGACGGCGGCCGCCGCGTCCGCGATGTGGACGAGGTTCAGCCACTTCTCCGCATCGCCGGCGAGCGGTTCCCCCTTCATAATGGGTTGCTTCCGCAGTAGCCGGTTTGGCCCGTACTGCCCGGCGCAGCGGAGCACGACCGCGCCGGGGACTCGCGCGCGAAGGAGTTGCTCCGCTTCCAGTACCACCTTTCCGGAGGCTTCCGTCGGTTCGGCCGGGCTCTGTTCTGTCACCCACTCGCCGGCGCTCTGGCCGTAAACGCTTGTGCTCGAAACGTAGATGAACCGCGCGCACGGGGGGAGCGTATCCAGAACGTTGGCGAGCCCGCGAACGTAGACCTCGTGCATGGGCCGCGCGGCGCGGTAATCCATGCCCACCGCGTACAGCACGGTCGACGCGCCCAGCAGCGCCCGAAGGGTGTCGGGGTCGCACACGTCCCCCGTGACGGATTCGATGCCGCCGGCCCGAAGCGCGGCGGCGTTGGTGCGCGTGAGTGCGGTCACTCGTCTTCCCTGTGCCCGCCAAAGAGCAGCGACGCGGCGCCCCAAATAGCCGCAACCGAGGATCAGTTGTGTATCGGCGGTCGGATCGAGGGGTGACATTGAGCGCCCGTTGCCCTAACTATTCGGAGTGACCGTCCACGGCTCCGCGCTTTTCCGAGACCCAGCATGGCCGAAGCGCCCGCGCCGCTAGCACCAGACAGCGCGCCCGGCTCGGTTCCCGCGCCGGAGGGCGCCGCGGCACCGGCCGGCCCGGTCGCGCCCGCGGACCTGGCGCCGGCGCCCTCGCTGCGCGAGCGCATCGCATGGTATGCCGGGGCCGCACTGCTGTCTTGCTTCTTGGTTTTTACCGGGCAGCGCCTGTGGGCGCAAGACCTCCGCGCACCATTTTATTACGACCAGGACACCTTGCTGTATCTGCCGATGGTGCGCTCCACCATTGAGCAAGGCAGTCATTGGCGCAACGACCGGCTCGGCGCGCCCGGCGTTCAGGAGATGTACGACTTTCCGGTCATCGATACCCTGCACTTCTGGTTCCTGTGGCTCCTGGGCCGGTTCACTTCGGACGTGCTGCTGGCGTACAACCTGTACAACCTGCTCACGTACCCGCTCACCGTGCTGACCGCAATGTTCGTGCTGCGGCACCTGCGGCTGACGCCCCCGGCCGCGGCGGTGGGCGGACTGCTGTACGCATTCCTCCCGTACCACCAGGAGCGCTACTACCACTACTTCCTCGCGGCGTACTGGGTGGTGCCGCTGTCGCTGCTGCCGGCGCTCATGATTTGCAACGGCGAGTTTGCGCTCTACCCGGCCCAGCCGGACGGCACGCGCCGGCGCCGGTTCCTTGCCGCGGGCGCCGCGTGGCCGCTCGCGCTCGGAGCTGTGACCGCGTCCGCGGGTGCGTATTACGCGTTCTTCGCGTGCGCGTCGTATGCGTTTGCGGGGGTGTACGCCGGTGCCATGTTACGCACCTGGCGCGCAGTGGCGAGCGCCGCCTGGGCCATTGCTCCGGTGGTCGCAGTCGGTGTCGCCTACCACGTGCCGACGTTCCGGTACCAGTTGCAGAACGGGACGAATCCGATCACCGCGCGGTGGCCTGAAGAGGCCGAGACCTTCGGGCTGAAGTTGACGCACCTGATCCTGCCCGCCTACGACCACAACGTCTCGACCCTGTCGCGGAGCCGGGCGCTCTACAGCACCGTTCACCGCCCGGTGGACAGCGAGAGCGCCGGGTCGCTCGGGGTGGTGGGCGCCACGGGCCTGGTGGCGCTGCTGGTTATGGCCGTGCTGCCGCACCGGCGGCGGTGGCCCGAAGGCCCGCTGGTGGGGTTTGTGCTGTTTCTGGTACTGCTCGCGACCGTCGGCGGGTTCGGGTCGGTGTTCAACTATTACGTGACCGCGCAGATTCGAGCGTACAACCGGATCAGCGTCTTCGTCGGGTTCCTGTGCCTCTTCGCGGTGCTGTGGTGGGCCGACCGGTTCCTGCTCACCCGCACCGGGCCGCGCGCGAGGAAGGTACGGCACCTGGCGCTCGCCGCACTGCTGGTACTAGGGTACCTCGACCAGACCCCGTGGGGCTGGAACTGGTTCAACCCGCATGGCATGGCGAAAGTGGAGAAGCAGGCCGAGCGGTTCCGGGCCGACAAGCGGTTCTTTCAGGAGGCGGAAGAGAAGTTCCCCGGGGCGCGTGTGTTCTGCCTCCCGTATGTCGAATTTCCTGAGACGCCGCCGGTGCAGAAGATGCCCAACTGCTACGAACACGCCCGCGGGTACCTGTTCACCGACACGCTCACTTGGAGCTATGGCTCGATCAAGCGGCGCGAGGCGGACGTGTGGCAGCGCGCGATCGCCTACGAGAAGCCGGAGGAATTCCTGCGGCGGGCCGTGGTGCGCGGGTTCGACGCGGTGTTCATCGATGGCCGCGGGTACCCTCCGCGCTCGGCCGAGCCGGGCAAGTTCGAGCCGGTGAGCGTGGTGAACCCGCGCGAGGCGCTGCACGCGCGGTACGCGGACCGGGTGAAGCAGCACGCCGCCCGCTTGCCCGAGGTGGTTCACGAGGACGGGCGGCAGTTCTTGCTGGACCTGCGCCCGTACCGCGACGCGTACCTGCGGATCGTCGGATCGGAGGAGTTCGAGCGCCAGGCGCGGGTCGAGCGCGAGCTGATTTTGCCGCTGTGGCTGATGGGATTCGGGCCCGACCCCGGGGCCGACGGGGAGATGGTCTACTGGGGCACCGAGCGCGCCACGCTCGTGTTCGTCAACCCGACCGACCGCGAGCGGACCATCGACTTCTCGTTCACCCTGGGGATCGAGGTGGTCGGCGAGTTCCGGTTCTCGTTCACGGGGCTGGGCGGCATCTCGGGCGGTGAGTTTTCGCTTGAAAAGGGGGGGGCTGAAGGGACGGGGCGGCACACCGAGGTGCGCACATTCCACCAGGTTCAACTGCCGCCTGGGCGCTCCACGCTGCGCGTCCGCTGCACCCCGCCGCCGTCTTTTCTCCCTGCCGACACGCGCAACCTGTGCTACTTCATCAAGGATTTCCGGTTGGTGGAGAAATAGGGGTAGGGGTCAGGGAACGGGGCCCGCAGCATAAAGGGCGCTTCTCGTTTTCCTGATCCCCGCTCGCCTTCCCCTTACCACCTTTCCCCGGGCGTATAATTTCGCAGTGCCAGAGAAACAGCTCCTCTCCCCTTTTGAGGTGCGCCCATGTCCGCCATGCCGCCGGGAAACCCGGCCACCAACCCGTTCGTCAGCTCCCCCACTTACCTGATGGCGTGCCAGCAGTTGCGGAACGTGGCCCGGGCCATCGACCTCGACGCTGGTGTGGCCGAGCGGCTGATGTTGCCCAAGCGGTCGATGATCGTGTCCATTCCGGTGCGCATGGACGACGGTCGCACCGAGGTGTTTGTCGGCTACCGGGTGCAGCACTCTCTCACCAGTGGGGCCAGCAAGGGCGGCCTGCGGTACGCGAAGAGCGTGGACCTGGGCGAGGTGGCCGCGCTGGCGATGTGGATGAGCTGGAAGTGCGGGATTATGAACCTGCCGTTCGGCGGGGCCAAGGGCGGCATCGCGGTGGACCCTGCGGAACTCAAAGGCAGCGAAAAGGAGCGCCTGACGCGTCGGTTCACCGACGAGATTCAGAGCATCATCGGCCCGCGTGTGGATGTGATGGCGCCCGACATGGGGACCGACGAGCAGACGATGGCGTGGATCTACGACACCTACTCGATGAAGGTCGGGTACGCGTGTCCGGAGATAGTGACCGGCAAGCCTATTGAACTGGGCGGGTGCGTCGGGCGCCGTGAGGCCACCGGGCGGGGCGTGGTGTACTGCATTCAGGAGGCGTTCGAGGAACTGAACATCAAGGCCGAGGGCGCCACCGCGGTGGTGCAGGGGTTCGGCAACGTCGGGTCGGTGACGTGCGACGAGTTGATCAAACTCGGGACGAAGGTCATCGCCGTCGGCGACCGGTACGGCGCGATCCGCAACGATCGCGGCATCGACATCGCGAAGTTGAACTTGCACGTCGCGAAGTCCGAGCGCAAGACGGTGGTAGGGTTCGCCGAGGCCGAGCCGATCCCCGAGGCCGAACTGCTCGCCATCCCCTGCACGGTGCTGGTGCCGGCCGCGATGGAGCGGGTCATCACCAAAGAGAATGCGGGGAGGATCAGGTGCCGGGTGCTGGCCGAGGGCGCGAACGGTCCGACCGACCCGGAGGCCGACGCGATACTGGCGGACACCGACGTGTTCATCATCCCGGACGTGCTGTGCAACGCCGGGGGCGTCACCGTGTCCTACTTCGAGTGGGTACAAGACCTGGCGCAGTTCATGTGGGACGAGGACGAGGTGAACTCGCAGCTCAAGAAGCAAATGCTGCGGGCCTTCCGCCGGGTCCGCGAGGAAGCGAAGGCGCGAAAGTTCAGCAACCGGCTCGCGGCCCTGAGCCTCGGCGTGCAGAAGGTGTCGCGCGAGAAGGCCAAGCGCGGCCTGTATCCGTAAAGACTGCTTGGCGGACCGCGGCCCCACGGTCGCGGTCCGCCTCACTTCATATCATCACTTCGCGTTTCGCGTGACGTTCGCTCCGCTCGGGCTAATTCATCATGTCCGGCGACGGCTCAACCGTACCTGCGCCCCCTCCCCCCCACTCGCCCCGCGCCCGCCGGTGGCCGGACCTGCTCTGGCTCGCGGTGCTTGTCGCTTGGACAGCGGGCTGGTGCCTGAGCGCCGCCCCGCGGTTGGGCCTCACCTACGACGAACCGTTTTACCTCGACGCCGGGCTGGACGCGTGGCGCGGGTGGTCGCGTGAGGATGGCAAGCGCCGCGGGTTCGACCACTACGCGACCGCCGTCACCGGCGTCATGCCGCTGCCCATCGACGCGTTCACGCTGCCCCTCTACGTCCACGAGCGGCGCACGGGCACCAAGCTTGAAACGCCACAGGCGAAGCACGAACTCTTGCGCTCCGCCAGGGCGGTCACCCTGCTGTGGTTGTGGCTGCTCGTGTTCTCGGCGTGGCGCCTGGGCCGCGCGGCCGGCGGGCCGTGGGCCGGGCGCCTCGCGGCGGGGTTGCTCGCGGCCGACCCGAACTTCCTCGGGCACGCCTCGGTCGCGGCCACTGACATCGCCGCGAGTGCCGCCCTGATAGCGTTCGCGCGCGCGCTGTATTGCGGGCGCGGCGGTCGCTGGTGGAAGCGATGGCTGCTCCCTGGGCTGTGGTTCGGAGTCGCCGCGCTGTGCAAGATTTCGCTGCTGCTGTACGGCGGCCTCGTCCTGGTGACGTTCGAGGTGTGCTATCAGTTCGCGTCCGGCGGGCTGTCGCGCCCGGAGGGCGCAGCCCTGAATCGCTGGGCGTGGAAGGTCGTTGGCACCGTGCTGCGGTCGGTGCTGAACGCGGTCTTCATCCTCACGCTAGGTATCGGGATCGCGATTCTATACTTCGGCTTCCCGAACGAGGACCAGCACCCTTTCGTGTCGGTCGCGAGGACGGTTCCGCCGACGGAGCCGTTGAGCGCGAAGTACCTGGAGTGGGCAGAAAACTCCGAGGGTACGCCGAACGCGGTGTGTGCGTTCGCGTTCCAGTGGTGGTACAACGCGCGGGGGCGCCCGTCGTACCTGAATGGTACCTTCTACCCCGAGAGCTACCGGTACTACTTCCCCACAGTGGTGCTGATGAAGGTGCCGCTCCCTGTGTTCGCACTTGCGCTGCTCGCGCTGCCGCGCCCGCGAGCGTTGGCGAACCCGTTTGCGCTCGCGGCGCTGCTCACGCTGGCGAGTTTACTGACCGCGAACCTTCAGATCGGGGTGCGGCTCGCGTTCCCGGCACTGGCACTCGCATATGTGGCGGTGGCAGTCGCGCTCGCGCGGGGGTATCCGCGGTGCGCCCTGTGGGTCGGCGTGCCGGCGGTGCTCACGGTCGCGGTTACGTCGGCGTGGGTGTGGCCGCACGGGCTTGGATACCTCAACCAGGCGCACGGCGGACCGGCAGCGGCACACTGGCGGGTGAGCGACTCGAACGTTGATTGGGGGCAGGGGCTGCCGGACCTGAAGCGGTGGCACGCGGCGAACGGCGAGCCGCCCGTAAGCGTCTGGTATTTTGGCACCGACCCGGCGGTTAACCGTGACCCGTTCTGCGCGTTCGTGGCCGAACACGCGGTGGACAAGCACGGCGCGCGGTTCGAACTGACCGACCCGAGTCAGGTGCCGCGCGCGGTCGGACCGCGGGTTCTCGCTGTGGGCCATACGGTTCGCACGATGCACCCGGCCGCGACGCCGGCGAAGGCCGCGGCGCTGGAATACCTGAAGACGTGCCGCCCGATGGCGTGCACCGCCACGTTCACCCTGTACGACTTCCGCGATGGCGCGAACGGGTTCCCACTGAGGGAGTGAGTGGGCGAGACAGGAGGCGTCGCCGTGCGGACTCGTGTCCGACTCGAGCCAGACGTGCGCGGCGGGGTCGCGCTTGACTGAGTTGCGCTGCTCAGCTATCCCGCTGCGTCAAGCCGATTCGGTGCGTGAGCCGATGAAGTCATGGGTCAAAGTAACTGCTGTGGCGCGCGGAATCGCTCGGCGTGTACTGATGTTGGCGCGAAAAAATTGCCAAAACCGGGTGCTATCGGCAAACGCGCAACTTGTTTTTCATCGTTCCGGCGTTACGATTCGTTTTTAGAGCGTACTCGTTTCGGCGCGCACCGCCGGTCGGGTCGCACCCGTAGAGCACGGCGCGCGGCGCCGGGCCCGG
>JBJSXS010000164.1:0-3983 GCA_046086545.1 Gemmata sp. | reverse complement strand
GCCTTGATGATGGCGAGGAACGAGTCGGCCTTGAGACTGGCCCCGCCCACGAGCACGCCGTCCACGTCCGGTTGGCAGAGCAGCCCGGCGGCGTTCTCGGCGGTGACCGACCCGCCGTAGAGGATGGGAAGCGAGCCGGTGATTTTCTCGCCGTAGAAGATGCGCATTCGCTCGCGGATGGCGGCGTGCGCTTGCTGCGCTTGTTCCGGGGTCGCCACCTTACCGGTGCCGATGGCCCAGACCGGCTCGTAGGCGAGCGTGAGCCGGCCGAACTGCTCGGCGCTCAGCCCGGCACAGGCCGCGAACACCTGCCGCTGGAACACGCGCTCCTGAATGTTCCGCTCCCGCTCCGCGAGCGTCTCGCCGACGCACAGGATGACGTGCATCCCCTCATCGAGGGCGGTGTGGACCTTGTGGTTGGCGACCGCGTCGCTCTCGCCCATAACGTGCCGGCGCTCGCTGTGCCCGACCAGGGCGTACCTGCAGCCGATTTCGAGCAGCATCGCGGGGCTGACCTCGCCCGTGAACGCCCCCTTCTTCTCGCAATAAACGTCCTGCGAACTGAGCGCGACCGCCGACCCCTTGACCGCCTCGGCCACCGGGAGCAGCCACGGGAACGGCGGGCACACCGCGACCGTCACCCGGTCGTCGGTCCCCACGCCCTTCGCGACGGCGGACGCCAGCGCCCTCGCCTCCGCGAGCGTGGTGTTCATCTTCCAGTTGCCGGCGACGAACTTCTTGCGGGTCGGCATAAGCTGCCTTCGTTTTCTACCTTCTCTCCCGCGAGGGGAGTGGGAAAAGAGCGTCACTTCTGGGCCGGCGCCCAGAACTCGCGGCCCAGCGCGCCGGCGAGCCGGCGCAGGTCGCCCATCAGGTCGAGGAACTGGTGCGGCAAGAGCGCCTGCGGCCCGTCGGACAGCGCCTTCTCGGGGCAGTTGTGAACCTCGACGTGAACGCCGTCCGCCCCGGCTGCGACGCTCGCCCGGCACATCGCGGGGATGAGGTCCGGGCGCCCGGTGGCGTGACTCGGGTCCACGATGATCGGCAGGTGGCTCTGACCTTTCACGTTCGGCACCGCGCTCATGTCCAGCATGTTCCGGGTGCTGTCCTCGAAGCTGCGGACGCCGCGCTCGCACAGCACCACGTCCTTGTTGCCTTCGGACAGGACGTACTCGGCCGACATCAGCAGGTCTTTGACGGTGGCGCTCATGCCGCGCTTGAGCAGCACCGGCTTCATCGCCTTGCCGCACTCCTTGAGCAGGTCGAAGTTTTGCATGTTGCGGGCGCCGATCTGGAGCATGTCGGCGTACCGGCACACCAGCTCGACCTGCCGCGGGTCCATCACCTCGGTGACGACCGGCATGTCGTACTTGTCCCCCACGGCGCGCAGGATTTTGAGCCCCTCCTCGCCCATGCCCTGGAAGGCGTACGGGCTGGTGCGCGGCTTGAACGCGCCGCCGCGGAGGATGTTCGCGCCGCCGGCCCTCACGTACTTGGCGATCGCGTCGAGTACCTCGTAGCCCTCGATGGCGCACGGCCCGGCGATCATCGCCAGCGAGCCCTGCCCGATCTTCACCTTCCCCACGTAGACGGCGCTGTCGCCCTTGTGGAACTCGCGGCTGGCGAGCTTGAACGGCTTCATGATCGGGAGCACCTGCTCGACGCCCGGGATGGCGGAGAAGTTGTCCGACCCGGGCTTCGTCTCGTCGCCGATGACGCCGACGATGGTGCGGGCCTCGCCGCGGCTAACGTGCGCGGTGAACCCGAGCTCGCGCACCCGCTCGATGACGTGGTCGATCTGTTCCAGGGTGGCGTCGGGCCGGATGACGAGGATCATGGGGGGCGGTCGCGAGGCGGTGGAGGTTGACAGCCGCGAACCCGTGTGGGTTGTGCTGCGGGCGGCGCTGTCATCTTATCAGGCGCGGGCACGCGCCGACAGGGCGTTACGCGGGACCTCAGCGGTAGCGCCCGCCGCCCCCGGCCCGCGCTCGGGCTCGGGTCACTAGTCTTCCGCGTGCGCCGCGGGGAACGAGCCCAGCACGGTGACGCTCTCGCAAATCGCGTCCAGCGCCGCGAGCACCTTCTTCACCTTCGCCTCGTCGCGGTGCCCGTCGAAGTCGACGAAGAACACGTACTCGCCCTTCACCTCGCGGAACGGGAACGATTCGATCCACGTGAGGTTGATCTTGTTCACCTTGAACGCCGTGAGGACGTCCGCGAGCGACCCGGGCGTGTGGCTGATCTGGAACATCAGCGCCGTCTTGTCGTGCCCGGTTTTCGCGGAGTCGGTCGCGCCGATGACCGCGAACCGCGTCTCGTTGAACCGCGAGTCCGCGATGTTTTCCGCCAGGATGCCCAGGTTGTACCGCACGGCGGCCTCACGGCTGGCGACCGCGGCCACGTGCGGCTCGGTTTGCACCAGGCGGGCCGCGTCCGCAGTGCTGGACACCGGGTGGAACGTCGCTTGCGGCAGGTTCTTTGAAAGCCAGTTGCGGCACTGCGACAGCGCCTGCTCCTTCGAGTACACCCGGCGTACCTCGGACTGCGCGCAGTTCGCGAGCAGGTGGTGCCGCACGCGGAGCCGAATCTCGGAGCAAATCTTGACTTGCTCGGGGAACCGGATGAACATTTCGAGCGTGTCCACCACGCGCCCGTCGGTGGAGTTTTCCAGCGGCACCACGCCGAAGTCGGCGTGCTTCCGCACCACCTCCTCGAACACGGCCGCGATGTTCGCCGTCCGGTTGTACACGGACGCTTCACCGAACCGCTGAATCGCCGCGAGGTGGCTGTAACTGTACTCCGGCCCGAGGAACGCGATCTTCTGCTGCTTCTGGATCGCGCGCGACCCGCTGATCAGCTCGCGGAAGATGGCCCTCACGGTGACCACGTCAAGCGGACCCTTGTGGGCCGCCAGCACGTTCGCGAGCACCTCTTCCTCGCGGGCCGCACTGAACACCTCGCCGCCCTGTTCGGCCTTGATCTTACCGATCTGGGCCGCGACAGCGCCGCGCTTGTTCAGTAGTTCGAGGATATGGAGGTCGTGTTTGTCGATTTGGGCACGCAGCGCCGCTAGGTGCGCGGCCGACTTGTCGGCCCCTCCGGGAGATGAAGATGATTCGCCCTGGCGTGCCATATCCGCTCCCGCGTGCAGAGTTTCGGTTGAATCAGGGTTGAATCTACCGGGGCGTATAGGGGGCGTCAACGAACCTACGGTCGAGAAACTTGGATGATTCGCGCGATTCTGCGGACCGGGATGATTTTGTCAGGGCGTTCTTGCCGGCGTAATCCGGTCACTGACGAGAAGTTGCGTTCGAACTGCTGAATTGTCAGGTGCTCGGGTGCGCGGGGTCACGTGTTTGTGCCATAATTCTCTATAAGTCTTTTAATTATATTGATTTGCGGTAGGGATCATGCGAGTCGCCGGCACTCGGCATGTCTCTTGCATTTAAAGTGTAAAAGCGCTGAATCGAGTCAGAATCGAGGCCATCCAAAGTAGCGAGTAACGGGAAGCGGCGAGAGCTATTCAGGTCCGTGCTTGTCCTTTGAGTGCAGGGCCGCCCGCGACCCGGTGACCTGAAATACGAAATTCTGACACCTAACTGGAGCGAGACATGGCGGAAGAGAAAATCATCGGCATCGACCTCGGCACCACGAACTCGGTCGTCGCGGTCATGGACGGCACCTCGGTCAAAGTGATCCCAAACCAGGACGGTAACGCCACCACGCCGTCGGTCGTCGCGTTCACGGACAAGGGCGACCGGCTCGTGGGCGAGCAGGCGAAGCGCCAGGCCGTCACCAACGCGAAGCGCACCATTTACAGCATCAAGCGGTTCATGGGCCGGCGCCACAACGAGGTGGAGAGCGAGGAAAAGCTCGTTCCGTACAAGCTCGTCGGCGGCCCGAACGACCTCGTGAAGGTGGACATCGACAACAAGCAGTTCTCGCCGCCGGAGATCTCGGCGATGATCCTCCGCAAGCTCAAG
>JBJSXS010000163.1:0-3122 GCA_046086545.1 Gemmata sp. | reverse complement strand
CCGCGGTCGTGCGCCGCCTGCACCCCCCGGGCGACTTTCTCCATGACTTCCGCCGCGGCGCGCGGGCCCATCTTGCCGCCCGCGCGGAGCCGTGAGGCCAGGCTCCCGCCCTCCAGAAACTCCATCGCCATGAACGGGTGGCCCTGCGCCTCTCCGCTTTCGTACACCTGAATGACGTTCTGGTGCCGGACCGCCGCGACCGCTTCGGCCTCGGCCACGAACCGGGCTATGTCGCGCGCGTTCGCGTGCCCGCCCGCGAGGATCATCTTGAGCGCCACGATGCGGTTCAGCTTGATGTGCCGGGCCTTGTACACGACCCCCATTCCGCCGCGCCCGAGTTCGCCGATGATCTCGTACCCGGTCACCTCGACTCTTCCGACCGCGGCCGCCGTGCGCTGCACCTGCTCGGGGGACTGCGCCAGCGTCTCGTTGTACGGCACGGACTCCGGCCCGGTGTCGGCCGCGGTTGTGCGTCTCGGGTCGGTGGTGGGTTCCGGTCGAGGCGAGAAGAGCGGTTCGTCGTTCATGTCGGCCTCTCGCGGCAACGGTGCGATTCTTTACTATAGCTCAGTTTGCGGTCAGAAGGGCGATCCCGAGCGCGAGCCTCGTACTTGCGTCACCGCGTCGCGACCGCTACCGTGCGGGCCGGTCCCGCGGGCGCGAGTGATGCCCGTCGCGGTCCGGTGAGGTGGTGCCGACGCACCGGCCGGCGCCGGGGCGCATTTGATTTTTCGCCCGGGCCGGTGGCCCTGACGCAATTCGCATACGGCCTGCGGCAGGTGCGGCCCGGCCTGAATGCTATGGTCCGGCGTTACCCTCATCACCCATACGCGGCTGAGGGCCGTCGCCGCGCCGCCGGTTCGCGTCACGGTTGTCGGCACCGAATCGCAACTGGAGGCGAGCCCGATCAACTGCCGCGCGCGGAAGCGGCGGTGCGAGACGCTGTTGCGCACCGCCGCGGGGCAGGGGATTTGCGTCGATCGGAAGGAGAGCGAATAGTCGGTCTCGAGGGCGTGCCGGTGAACGAGGCGCGACCGTGAGGGCGCGCCAGTCGCGAGCCCCTTGAGGTCGCCGGTCGTTCGGGATGACCCTCACTCGCACGTGTCGAGGCGGTACAGCACCTCTTCGAGCAGTGCGGGCCCGCTCTTGCGGTACGCGGCCTCGTGCGGGCACGACTGAACGCAGTACGGCTCGTCCCCGTTGCACAGGTCGCAGTTCACCGCGCGGCGGGCCGCGGTGACGTTCGGGTTGCCCTCCGGGTACGCGGCGGCGTCGAGGTTGGGTGTGCCCCGCGGCACCATGTGAATGGCCCCGTACGGGCAGTTCCGCTCACACAGCCCGCAGCCGATGCAGTGGTTCTCGATGACGACCTCGAGGTGGTTGCCCCGGCGGTGGATCGCGTCCACCGGGCACCCCTCCATGCAGTACGGCTTGTGGCACGACCGGCACGAGGTGGCGACCAGGAAGTCGCCGAACCGCAGCCCCTCGCGCAGGAGCCGGGCGTTGCCGTCGTGGGAGTCGGCACAGGCCCGCGTGCACTCGTCGCACCGGGTGCAACTCTTCAGGTCGAGGACAAGGAGCTTCTGGCCCTGGTACAGGCCCTGGCGCACGTAGTCGCGGAGCACCGCGGGCGGGGGCGCGCCCTTCACGCCGGGCACCGTCGGGCGCGAGGCGGTCTGTAGGCCCTCCATGAGCGCGGGGAACCGCTCCACCATTGCGCGGAACAGCGGTCCCGGCACGCGCACCGCCTCCACCGGGTCGAGCGCCGCGACCGTCGCGGTGCGCACGCCCGGGCGGTCGGACAGCAGCGCCGCCTCGCCGAAGTAGTCCCCCGCCGACAGGAGCCGCAGCACCTGCTCGCCGCCGCCGGCGGTTGTGAAGACGCGCACCGTGCCGAGCCGGATGATGTAGAACGCGGCCGCCGTGTCGCCCTCGGCCACGATCGTTTCGCCGGCCGCGATGCGGCGGAGCTCGGCGCCCCTGCCGTCCACCTTTTCGGCCAGCAGGAACGTTGCGGCGCGCTCGCGGTCCTCGGGCGAGAGGCTCGCGAACAGGCGCCCGCTGGACACGCTCGCCTGCAGCGCGCGGAGGGTGTAAGTTTCTTGCAGGTCCTCGCGCCCGGACGCCGACCGCTGCATCATGTCGAGCATGTTGCGGGTCACTTCGTACACGATCACCGGCCCGCGCTTGTTCGGGCTGCGGGCGGCAACGGGCCGCCCGTGCGCGTCGGCGCCCAGGGTCAGTTCGGGGTTGTCCGGCTCGGCCGCGGCGACCACGGTCGCGGTGCGCGGGCGCTGCGTGAGGCACGTCATCTCGCCCAGAACCAGGTCGTCGCCGGTGCGGACCGCGACCAGGTTCCCGTACTCGCCGCCCTTGCCCTTCTTCTTCTTGCCGCCGGTCCCGGCGCCGGCGTAAATTTCGAACGTGCCGGTGCCCTGCAGCAGGAACGCGGTGCTGCCGTACTCGCCCTCGTCGCACAGCTTCTTGCGCTCGCCGGGCTGGATCTCGTGCCGCCGCACCGCGCCCTCGTTCCACTTCAGGTACGAGTACGGGATCGAGCGGAACGGGAACACCACCCGCTCGCCGCGGGTCGGGCTGCTGTACAGCAGCCAGATGTTCTGCATCTCGTCGGCGGTGAGGAACCCCGACGACTTCGGGAACGAGGTGTTCGGGTTGACGGGGATCTGCTCGGGCGAGTCGTCCCATGCCCGCGGGCGCACGCGGCGCCGCAGCGACAGCGCCCCGGTCGGGCAGCTGTTCATGCACTCGCCGCACTGCACGCAGGTGGACTCGCGCATGATGCTGTCGAGGTCGAAGCTGATGCGCGTGCCGTACCCCTTGCCGGTGTGCCCGATCACCTTGAACGGCTTCACCTCCGAGCACGCCCGCACGCACCGGTCGCACACGATGCACCGGTCGTGATCGACCACCACGGTGCGGGACGAGTACGGGTTGCTCGCGTCCACCTGCGCGTTCCACTCCTCCCACGCGTTGCGGCCGGCGGCCCGCTCCTCGTTCAGCTCCGTGGCGGACAGCGTGGGCGCGAGCGGCAGCTCGATGCGGCGCGACTTGGGGATCGCCCGCTGTGCCGCGTTCTTGCTGGGCAGGTCGGCCGGGCGCCG
>JBJSXS010000162.1:0-2017 GCA_046086545.1 Gemmata sp. | reverse complement strand
ATCGGCTTGAAGGTGTCGGCCGTGGTGCCGAGCATGAGCACGTCGTGGGTGCTCCCGTGCTGGCTGTCCGGCTCGTGGAAGAACCGCCCCTCGGCGCAGTACCCGTGGCTCTCCTGGTCGGTCTTCGCCTCGGGGCAGCGGGCCAGCACCTTGCCGGTACTCACGTCGAGCATCGTCGTGCCGGCCTTGTTTCGGACAAACGCCCGATCCTTCCACGCGGGGAGCCCGCTCATCCCGCCGCTGACGAACCCGACCTTCTCCTCGCCCGTGTGTTCCCACAACTTCTTCGCGCCGGTCGGCGCGATCTTCCACCCGCTCGCGCGGCCAACGAGTTTCTCGTCGCCCGGTCCCATCGGTTCCTTGCCGACGTTCAGCAGCAGCACATCGCCCGCGACGGACAGCGTCGATTCCTGCCGGCCCGTGTCGAGCGACCACCGCTCCTTGCCGGTGAGCGGTTCGAGGCACCGCACCTTGCCCTCGATGTTCCCGCACAGGACGGACTCGCCGCTCTGGTGAACCCAGCGCGTCGGCGTGGCGTGGTGAGCAAGACTCTTCGGCACCTGCCACAGCTTCTTGCCGGTCGCGCCGTCGAACCCGATCAGCCCGCCTTGGAAGTCCGGGCACACCAGCACGCCCGCGGCGAACGTGCAGCCGTTGCAGTGCCCGCGGTTGATCCCGCCGAACGACTTCTTTTCAGCGAGCCCCTTCTTCTTGACCTCTTCGAGCTTTGCGTGTTCCGCGCCGAGGTCGGTTTCCCAGAGGGGCTTGCCGGTGGCCGCGTCGAGGCAGTACACGCGGCACGTCGAGCCGATGGCGTAGACCCGCCCGCCGAACACGGCCCCGGTGTGGTTGGTGATGATGCTCTTGTGATCGGTCCAGTTGAGGCCCTTGTCCTTGAACACCTGCTTCCACAGCGTCTTGCCGGTCGCGGCGTCGATGCACAGAACCACGTCGTCGGCCGACACCCGCCAGTAGTCCGGGGTCCACGTGCCCGGTCCCTTGTCGCGCTTCGCCTGCTCGCCGGCGTCCACCACGTCGCCGCTCGGCACGAAGTAGCTGACGAGGACGCGGCCGTCCGCGACCAGCGGGCTGCTCGCCCCGCCGCCGGGGAGCGGGACGCCGCCACCGGAGACAACCTCGCCGCCGCCCGCGAGCGGGATGTTGATGGGCTTGAAGTCCTTGAGCGAGATGCCGTGCCACCCGTGGCCGCCGTACCGCGGGCTCTGGGCGGCGCCGGGCGGGGTGGGTTCGGCGCTCTTCCACACCAGCCGCGCGTCCTTCAGGTCAGCGACCAGTGTCAGGCCGCAGTCGGTGGCGCTGAAGTTGCCGTTCGGTCCCTGGTAGTACGGCCACGACGGGGCGTCCGCCGCGCGAGCGACGAGGGGAGTCAGGGCGGCGAGGCCGAGGGCCACGAGGAAGCGTTGCATGGCGGTTGTCGGGGTTGGCGGGCGTGGTTCACTTCTTGTAATCGGCTTCGTTCTTCTCGGCGGCCCAGAACAAGGCCCGCGCGAGCATCACGCGGACGCTCTCCTGGCCCTCGATGTCTCGCGGGTCGTGGACGGTGTAGACCGTCCGCTGCTTCGTGTCCTTGTTGATGCGGCACCACGTCTGCGGCTCCTTCGAGTCCTTCATCTCGATCAGCACGGTCACGTCGTCGGCGACGATCTTGTGCTTGTAGCCGCGGTCGGTGAGGGTGAACTTCGTCAGGTCCGGGAGTCCCTTCACGATCGGGTGGTCCGCCGAGCCCTCCTTGATCTGCTGCGTCCCACCGTGGTGCCCGGCGTACTCGCCGCCGAAGATCGCCCCGCCGTACCTGCCCGCGTTCTCGACCCCCGGCACGGTGACGCCCTTCGGCAGTTTCAGGTTCATCGCGTGGTGGGACCGCCGGCCGCCCACCACCGGCTTCGTGGTGAGCAACTTCAGCAGTAGTTCGGACTGCTTCTCGTTGACCAAGACGTGCGTGAGGGCCGTGAAGATCACGTCCGCGTCGGCGGCCTTCTCGAGGTCGGGGATCTCG
>JBJSXS010000161.1:0-2958 GCA_046086545.1 Gemmata sp. | reverse complement strand
GCGCGCGGACCACACCTGGAGGGCCATCGACCCGAGGGGGTTCGCCCCGTACCCGCACGTGACGGTGAGCGACGCCGACCGCGCGCGCTGCTGCGCGCGGGCCCGGGACTCGTACCACGCCGCGCTCGGCGACCTCCGCGTCTGCCCGCCCGCGGAGCGGGCGTACCGGGAACTGGTCGCCGGGTGCCGGGCGCTGGGGGTGCCGGTGGCGTTCTTCGTGACCCCGGAGTCGGCGACGTTCCGCGGCTGGTACGCGCCCGCGAGCCGGGCCGAACTCGCGCGGTTCCTGGCGGTTCTGCGCGACGGGTGGGGGTGCCCGGTGTTCGAGGCCCCGGCCAGTTGCGCGGAAGAGGACTTTGTTGACGGGCACCACATGCTGCGCCCGGCGGCCGCGAAGTACAGCCGGGCGCTGGCCGACGAGCACCTCCGCCCGTGGCTAGCGGGCGCCCTGAAGTAGGGCGTTACTTCCCGTCCCTGCCGATCAGGTCTCGGGCTTTCATCCAGTCAGCGAGTCGGTCGGGCCACGTCTCGACCGACTTCTCGCCCCCCGTCCACTTCGGGTCGCGGCCCAGTCCGACGCCGTGCCGGCCCTTCTCGTAAATGTGCATCTCGACCGGCACGCCGGCCCTCTTACACGCGAGGTAGAACCGCACCGCGTTCTCCGGCAGCACCGCGGTGTCGGCGCTGGTGTGGAAGAGGAACACCGGGGGCGTGTCCCTCGTCACCCGCCTCTCGTTCGAGAACCGCTCGACCAACTTCTCGTCCGGCTTGTCGCCCAGCAGGTTGCGGCGCGTGCCGCCGTGTGTGACGCCGGCCTCCAGCGTGATGACCGGGTAGGCCAGGATCGAGAAATCGGGCCGGCAGCTCTGCTTGTCGATCTCGTCGCCGTCCTTGACCGAGCCCGCGTCGAAGTGGGTGGTCGCGGTGCTGGCGAGGTGCCCGCCGGCGGAGAAGCCCCAGATGCCCACTTTCTTCGGATCAACGCCGTAGTCCTTCGCCTTCGCGCGCACGGTGCGGATCGCCCGCTGGGCGTCCAGCAGGGGGGCCTCCGTCAGGGGCCCCGGGCGGTCCTTCGTCGCGATGCGGTACTTGAGTACGAACGCGGTCACGCCGAGACCGTTGAGGAACTCGGCCACCTGCTTGCCTTCGTGATCCATCGCCAGAACCCCGTACCCGCCGCCGGGGCACACGACGACGGCGGTGCCGTTGGGCTTCACGGGCTTGTACGCGGTCAACTCGGGCTTGTCCGCGGCGCTGTCTCCGACCGCGAGCGGCGCCTTACCGGGATACAGCGGAAACGTTTGCGGTGTGGGGTCGGCGCCCGGGGCCAGCGCGAGGAGCATCGCGAACATCGGTGGTTCCTGTGGGGAGGGTGGTCAGAGGAGTGATGATACCCGACACGCGTTCTCCCGCCACCAGCGCGCGGCATTGTGTCAGAACCGCTCAGGGCCGTGCCCCGTTCGCTCGCTCCCGGCGCGCGGTGCCTGCTCGGGGGAGCGGTTTGCGTAGACTTGCCGAGCGGGAAATCAGATCAATCTGTCCTGAATCGTGGCTACCACCCGTCTTTGCGTCCTGCGGCACTCACTGTGCTTTTGCTGCTCTGTGTCACAAACACAGACGCGGCGCAAAGGAGCCAGCGATGTTCTGTAACCAGTGCGAGCAGACGTTTCATGGGACCGCGTGCGACCACACCCCTGGCGTGTGCGGTAAGGACGCTGACGTCCAGAGCCTGCAAGAGATGATCCTTTTCGGCCTGAAGGGCATGGCCGCCTACGCGAGCCACGCGCGCCGGCTCGGCAAGCACGACGAGGGCGTCGGCGCGTTCATCGAGGAGGCTCTGTTCAGCACCATGACCAACGTGAACTTCGACCTGGGGTCGCTGTTCGAGATCGCAATGGAGTTGGGGCAGAAGAACCTGCGCGTCATGGAGTTGTTGGACGAGGGGCACGTCGAGACGTTCGGGCGGCCGTCGCCGGGCGTCGTCACGGTGGGCACGAAAGCGGGGCCGGGCGTCCTCGTGACCGGGCACGACCTGGTGGACCTGTGGGAACTGCTGAAGCGGTGCGAGGGGACCGGGGTGAACGTCTACACGCACGGCGAGATGCTGCCGGCGCACATGTACCCGAGGTTCCGCGAGCACCCGAACCTGGCGGGCCACTACGGCGGGCCGTGGCAGAAGCAGAAGCAGGAGTTCCCGCACTTCGCCGGCCCTGTGGTCGCCACCACGAACTGCATCCTGATCCCGAAGGCCGAGTACGCCGACCGCCTGTTCACGACCCGGTTCACCGCGGTGCCCGGCGGGACGCGCGTCCGGGGCAACGACTTCTCGGCGGTGGTCGCGAAGGCGAACGCGCGCCCCCCGTTGGAGAGGCACGTCGAGCGCACCATCGAGGTGGGCTACCACCGCACGGTGCTGTTGGACGCGGCGGGGGTCATCGTGGACGCGGTGAAGACCGGGAAGGTCAGCCGGTTCTTCGTGATCGGCGGGTGCGACGGGGCCGAACCCGGGCGCAACTACTTCCGGGAGTACGCGGAAGCGACCCCCGCGGACTCGTTCATCCTGACACTCGGGTGCGGCAAGTACCGGATCAACGACCACGACTACGGCAAGCTGCTTGGCCTCCCGCGACTGCTCGACATGGGGCAGTGCAACGACGCCTACGGCGCGATTCAGGTCGCGGCGGCGCTGGCGAAGGCGTTCAACTGCGGGGTCAACGACCTGCCCCTCACGCTGGTGATCTCGTGGTTCGAGCAGAAGGCGGTCGCGGTGCTATTGACCCTCCTGAGCCTGGGCGTGAAGGGCATCAGTATCGGGCCGAAGCCGCCTGCGTTCGTGTCGCCCAACGTGTTCAAAATCCTTCAAGAGAGGTTCGACCTGAAGGTGACCGGGACCGACGCGCGGCGGGAACTGGCGCTGGTGACGGTGTAGAATCGTAGCGGAGCTGAACTTTATTTTCG
>JBJSXS010000160.1:0-12728 GCA_046086545.1 Gemmata sp. | reverse complement strand
TTTCGGGTTCACGTTCGACCCGAGCCACATGCACTGGCAGGGAATCGACCCCGTCGAGTTCTTGCGCCGGTTCCCGGACCGCATCTATCATGTTCACATCAAGGACGCGCAGCTCGCGCTGAACGGGCGCGCCGGCGTCCTCGCGGGGTACTGGCCGAGCGGCGACCCGCGCGCGGGCTGGCAGTTCCGCTCGCCGGGGCACGGCGGCATCGACTGGCCCGCGATCATCCGCACGCTGAACGCCATCGGCTACGACGGCCCGCTGTCGGTAGACTGGCACGACCCCGGGATGGACCGCGAGTACGGCGCCGCCGACGCGCTGCGGTTCCTGACACAACTGAACTTCGACCCGCCCACGCACGGCCCCACGGCTTTCAGGACCTAGCCGCGGGCCGACGGCGAGCGCTCGCCAACCGAGAGGCCCCATGCAGTTCCCCACCTTCGACGCCGCCGAAGCCCTCAAGCGCGAGTGGACGGACAAGTTCGTGCGCGTGAAGCCGGGGCACGCGGAGTACACGCGGTTCACCGGGAAGGTGGGCCGCGTCGTCACCGTGAACTTCGGCGGCAAGGCGCTGGTCGACTTCGCCGACGGCGCCTGGTACGACGTCCCGGCGAGCGACACCTACCTGGAAGTGGTGCCCGCGGAGGAGGCGAAGGACAAATACGACGCCACCGCGAACAGCGCCCAAAAGTTGCCCGCCCGCCAGGGGTGAAGGCGCGTGCCGGTTGTGTTGGGCCGGGCCGGCGCCGGGCCGTAGAATGCGATCGGGTGCCGACCCGCGCCGCCCCGGGTCGCGGCTAAACAGGGCTCAGTGATAACTCGCCAATGTTGCTCCTGATCGACAACTACGATTCGTTCACCTACAACCTCGTGCAGCGGTTCGGTGAGATCGACGCCGCGCTGAACATGAAGGTCGCCCGCAACGACCAGATCACGCTGGACGAAATCGCCGCGCTGAAGCCGACGCACATCGTCCTCTCGCCCGGCCCGTGTACGCCGAAGGAAGCGGGCATCTGCAACGACGTGCTGAAGGCCTTCGCGCCCACCATCCCGACCTTCGGCGTGTGCCTCGGGCACCAGTGCATCGGGCACACGTTCGGCGGCGAGGTGATCCGCAACACCCGCATCATGCACGGGAAGGTGTCGCCCATCCTGCACGACGGCCGCGGGCTGTTCGCGGGCATGACGAACCCGTTCGACGCGACCCGGTACCACTCGCTCGTTATCAAAAGGGAAACGTGGAAGAACCCCGATTTCGAGGTCTCCGCGTGGACCGCGGAGGGGGAGATCATGGGCGTGCGGCACCGGGCGTGGCCGCTGCACGGGGTCCAGTTCCACCCGGAGAGCTTCCTCACCGTCGAAGGGCCGACCATCCTGCGGAACTTCCTGGCGCTCAAGGGCGCTCAAGCTAACTCCTGATACACGCGGGCGTGCTGGTCCGCGAGGCGCTCGACGCCGAACCGCTCGGCGGCGCGGGCGCGACCGGCTTCGCCCAGTCGCGTTGCGAGTTCCGGTTCGGCGAGGAGCAGCTGCGCCTTCCCCGCGAGCGCCGTTTGGTCGCCCGCGGGCACGAGGAACCCGGTCACCCCGTCCTCGACCACCTCATCTAACTCCGGCGTGCGGTACGCGAGCACCGGCTTGCCCGCAGCCATGGCGCGCAGCGCGAGGCCCTCGCCGCCCCGCGAACACGTCACCCATACTTGTTCCGCCAGCAGGGTGGCCGCCGCGATGTCGGGCCGCGCCCCGGTGAAGCGGACGCGGTAATCGTCGAACATCAGCGCGCGCGCGCGGCCCTCGGCGGCGGCGCGGTCGGGCCCGCCGCCGGTCAGCACCAGTTGCGCGTGCGGCGCGCCGTACCGGACCATGTCGAACGCGGTCACCGCGGCCCTGATGTTGTGCGCCGCGTCGAGGCGCCCGCCGGCGAAGATCAGGCGCCCGCCTTCGGGCGCGCCGATGGCCGCGCAGAACGTCGCGCGGGCGGGCGGCGCGCCGGGGGGCGCGACCGCGGGCGCGATGCGCGTGAGACGGGCGCCCTCGACCCCGAGCCGCCGGTACGCTTCGCCCTCCGCCCACCCGGTCGCGACCACGCGGTCGGCGCGCCGCAGCTGCCGCACGGCCAGCCACCCGGCGGGGCCGCTCCCCGCGTCCGCGGCGCCGGTCGCCACCAACCGTGGAACGTTGCTGCCGCCCCGGCGGGACAGGCACAGCCGCGCGGCACGAACCGCGTCCGGACCGAACGCGTGCAGCACGCCCGCACCGAACGACTGCACCGCGCGCCGGAGCCGCCGCATCCCGCCGAAGTCGATCAGGTTCCGCACCGGCACCGCGAGCACGGGGACACCGGCGGCGGTCAGCGCGGCCCCCACGGCGCCGGCGGCCGGCCCGAGCACGCCGACCGCCACGTCGAACGTCGCGCGGGGGAGCGCGCCCGCGAGCAGCGCGGGCAGCCCGGCGCGGTCGCCGTCGTCGAGAGCAGAGGCGAGGTAGAAGAGCTTCAAGGTGCGGTTTTCGGTCACGGGTGCTCGGAAGTTATTCGCCGGGCTGCAACACGCCGATGAACGGCAGGTGCCGGTACTCGTCGTTGTAGTCCAGCCCGTACCCGATCACGAACTTATCCGGGATGGTGAACCCGACGAAGTCCGGTTCGAACGGCACCTCCTGCCGGCCGACCTTGCGCAGCAGCACGCCCACCTTAACCGAGGCCGCGCCGCGGTCGATCAGGTGCGCGACCACGCGGGTCAGCGTCTTGCCGGTGTCGAGGATGTCGTCCAGGATCAAGATGTGCCGGCCGGAGATGTCGGGCAGCAGCTCGTCGCGGATCTCCAGCAGCCCGGGCACGGTGGTCTGCCCGCGGTAGCTGGACGCGGTGACGAACGCGACGCGGAGCGGCAGGTCGATGCGCCGCACCAGGTCGGCGGTGAACATGAGGCACCCGGTCAGGATGCCCACGACCGTGACCGGCTTGCCATCGTAGGCACGGACGATGTCGGCGGCCAGTTCCTCCACGCGCGCGTGGATGCGGTCCGGGGAAATCAGCACGTCCATCGCGGCGTCTCGGGGGAGTCGGCTGCGGCCGAACACAGCGAGCTTAAGGAACGGGCCGCCCCGGTGCAAGAAGGCCCCGCCGCTCGCGCGCGAGGAGCGACACGTCTTCTAGGGCGCGGCCTCCGGGCCGGCTTCACGACCTTCTTCGCGGCGCTCTTCGCCTCGGCCGACGCCTTCGTGGCGGGTGCGGCGGCCGTTTTCGTGGGCGCCGCCTTCTTCAGCGGGTTGACGGCCGGCGACGGCGACGCCCGCGGCCCCAAGCGCCGACGCCCTGTGTCACGGTTACTCCGCCATCGCCCGTCTCCTGTTGGACCTGTGACGAGGGAAGTGTTCGAGACCCCTCCCTGCGGCGGAGGCCGGGCGGGGGTCGCTACACTGACGACACCACACGCGCCCGCGCCTCGGACGCGCCGCGCTGGTATATCCCACGGAACGGTGTCCGTCATGGCCAAACGACTGGACCACGTGCTCGTCATCGACATCGAATCGACGTGCTGGGACGGCGGGTTCCCCCCGAAGGGCGAGACCAACGACATCATCGAGATCGGCCTCACCCCGCTCGAACTGAGCACCGGGCGCCGGCTCGAGAAGCGCAGCATCCTGGTGCGCCCGGAGCGGTCGAAGGTCAGCCCGTTCTGCACGCAACTCACCACGCTCACGCAAGCGCAGGTGGACGCCGGCATTCGATTCAAGGACGCGTGCAAGCTGCTGGAGGACGAGTACCACTCGCAGGAGCGCCTGTGGGCGAGCTTCGGCGATTACGACCGCAGGCAGTTCGAAAAGCAGTGCCGCGACGAGGGCGTGCGGTACCCGTTCGGCCCTTCGCACCTCAACATCAAGACGATGTTCGCGGTCGGGCGGGGGTTGCCGGCGGAGGTCGGCTTGCCACAGGCGATGGCGCTGCTCGGGCTGAAGCTCGAAGGGACGCACCACCGCGGGCACGACGACGCGTGGAACATCGCGGCCGTGCTGTGGGAGGTGGTGCGCAAGCTGCGTGCGAGTTGAGTCGAACCTGCACCCGGCCAAGCATCGGACGGGCTGCGAAATCGGCTCCTGAGTTCGGAGACGGAGGTCCTGGCGTTGTGCAACTGCTGGCACTCGCGTGCGGCGACCTCGGTCGTCGGTTCTGCTTTGTCTGCGCCGTGTTCCCGCTGCCGCCACTCGTCTTCGCGCTTGCCGCCGCTGCTGTGCATCGCCGCGTTTATTGGCCCGCGGTCCTAGCGACGCCTCTCACGGCGTGGCCGTGCGTAGTGCTGTGGGACCCGGTGGCGGCCCAGCAGCGGTCGGACGATTGGGAAGCGGAAGAGGCGCAGGAGTTCGCGCGGAGGGTGACAGGGCGGCACACCTGTCTCGCGGCTTGCTGTGCTGTCGCGCGTGCGGGTCGTCGTCTCGCGGTGGTGGAAAGGCCCGGCGCCGGGAGTAGCGCCCAACCGCTCGGGTTTACGAGATGTGTGCCCGTCTTGTGGGGTTGACCGTTCCGTTACGCGTGGGGTCAACCGCGAGACGTGTCAACAGTCCCCAAAGGCAGGGCGAGTGGACGCTCCAGCCGCCATTAGCACGTCCGCGGGTGCCGGGTCGTAGACCTCGTGCTGGGCAAGGCGTGATGACTCACAGGTGACCGTATGTTCGTCCTCGACGCGCGCCCGGGGCACGTCACCGCCCTGGCGTTCGCGCCGGGGGCGGACCGGCTGTACGCGTCCCACGGTCTCAACAGGGCACACGTCTGGAACTTGGCGGACCGCACGGCGGAACCGCTCCGGGTGGCCGCGCTCCCGCGGACCAGCAGCCTGCTTCGCCTGCACCCGGACGGGCGGTGGGCGTTTGCCCTGGCGCAGTCGGAGCGCGGCCAGCCCTTTCTGCCGCACCTGTTCGACCTCGCGAGTGGGGCGGCGTGGCCGTTCAACTTCGCCGTCTACACGCCCGGCGGGGTCGCGGTATCGCCCGACGGCGGGCGGCTCGTCTCGGTGGGCAACTCGATGTACGAACCCGTGCCCCCCGGGTCGCGGCCCGCACCCCACTGCTACCGGCTGTACGCATGGGCGGTGACCGACGGCGGGCCGGAGCGCCTGTGGCACCAGGACGTGGCGCACAACGTCACGGCCGGCGCCGTCGTGGCGCTTTGCGGCGACCGGTTCGCCACCGCCGAACGGGTCGCGGTGACGGCCCCCACGGTTCACCAGTGGCGGGTGCAGGTCGCGGTCCGCAGCACGGCCGACGGGGCGGCGCTGGCCGCGCTCGACTTCCCGCACCCGTTCCTTCAGCAACTGCTCGCCTCGCCCGACGGCACGAAGCTGGTCGCGCGGTGCGGCACCGAACTGCGGGTCTGGGACGCGACCAACTGGGGGCTGCAACCGCGGGTGACGGAGGGGAGGTACAAGGCCGAGATGGACCCGCCAGCCGCGTGCTTCACCCCGTCCGGCGACTACTTGCTGCTGGCCAACGGCGCGACCTCCGTTCTCGCCTACGACACGCGCACGTGGCAGGTGGTGCGCAAGTGGAACTGGCGCGGCGGCGCGCTGCGCGTGGCGGCGGTGTCGCCCGACGGCACGCTGGCCGCGGGCGGGGGGCCGCGCGGGGACGTGGTGGTGTGGGACCTGGACCTGTGACGCTACGCGGCCGTGTACCGCTCGCCGTAGGCGGCCCTCAGGTTGGCCTCGGTGAACACCTCGGCGACCGGGCCGCTCGCGACCTTCCGGACGTTCAGCAGCGTCACCCAGTCGAAGTACTCGGGCACGGTCGCGAGGTCGTGGTGGACGACCACCACCGTGCGCCCGCGGGTGCGCAGCTCGCGCAGAATGTCAACGATGGCCCTTTCGGTGACCGCGTCCACACCCTGGAACGGCTCGTCCATCAGGTACACGGGCGCGTCCTGCACCAGCGCCCGGGCGAGGAACACCCGCTGCTGCTGCCCGCCCGAGAGCTGGCTAATTTGTCGCTCCGCGAAGGCGCCCATGCCCACGCGCGCGAGCGCCTCCGCGGCGCGCGCGCGTTCTGCGGCCCCCGGGCGCCGGAACCAGCCCAGCCGCCCGTAGGTGCCCATGAGCGCCACATCGAACACGGTGGTGGGGAAGTCCCAATCGACGGTGCCGCGCTGCGGGACGTAGGCGACCGCTTGCGCGCGCGGCGAGTACGGCTTGCCCTGAACCAGCACCTCGCCCGACACCGGCTTCACCAGCCCGAGCACCGACTTGATGAGCGTCGTTTTGCCGGCCCCGTTCGGGCCGACCACCGCCATCAGCACGCCCGGGGGCACTTCGAGGTCCACGTCCCACAGCACCGGCTTCTCGCGGTAGGCGACCGTCAGGTCGTGGACCGCGACGGCCGAGGTGGAAAACGATGGGGAGGAGGGGAGCGCGGGCGAAGAGGCGAGAGGGCCTCCCACGGCACCCGGCGCGACCACACTCGCTTTTGTCTTCATCACCACTTCACCCCTCTCGCCCTCTGCCCCGCTTCGGGGGTCACGGGCGCAAACTTACTTAGCGAGCGCTCTGACGATGACCGAGACGTTGTGCCGCACCATGCCCACGTAGTTCTGGCCCGGCGTACCGGGGCCGCCGAGCGCGTCCGAGTACAACGCGTCCTCGCCGCCGACGAGGCTGACCGTGTGGCCGTGGTCGCGCTTGCACGCTTCGAGCACGGTCTTGAGCCCGGCCTCGGGCACCGACGTTTCCGTGAACACCGCGGGCACCTTGTTCTTGCACAGGAAATCCACGAGGTCTTTCACGTCCTTCGTGCCGGACTCGCTCGCCGTGCTGACGCCCTGCAACCCGCGTACTTCAAACCCGTAGGCGCGGCCGAAGTACCCGAACGCGTCGTGCGAGGTGACCAGCACCCGCTTGTCTGTGGGCGACACCTGCGCCAACTCGGCGCGGACCTCCCGGTCCAGCGCGTCGAGTTCCTTGACGTACTCGGCCGCGCTCCTCTCGTAAGTATCCCTGCCGGCGGGGTCGAGCGCGACGAGCGCGTCGCGCACGACGGGTACGCACTTCGACCACAGGGGCACGGCGAACCAGACGTGCGGGTCGTGTTCGCCGCCGTCCACGTCCGCGTGCCGGAGTTCGGCCCTGTCGAGGAGGGCCGTGACCGCGTACCCGCGGATGCGCCCGCTGCTCTTCTCGAAGGTGTCCGTCATCTTCCCTTCGAGGTGCAGACCGTTGAAGAACACGAGGTGCGCCCGCCCGATCTTCGCGCGGTCGCCCGCGGTGGGCTGGTAGCGGTGCGGGTCGATTCCCGGACCCATTAGCGTGTCAACGGTCACGCGATCACCGCCGACGCGATTCACCATGTCCGCGATCATTGTCGTGGTGCAAACGACGCGCACCGGAGGCTTCTCGAACACAGGCGGCCCGCTCGCACACCCCGGTAACGCGACAACGAGCGATCCCAGAGCGGTCCAGACTATAGGGAAAGCGAACCGCGAAGCACGCACCGGCTTCCTCCATGTAATAGCCTAAGCTAATATCCGAATTAGTCTAAGCAAAATTATCACCTAAGTCGAGAGGAAATGCGCGCCGGCAGTGTCCCGGCAACCCGGCCCGCAGTGTGCTGCCTCGCTTTCGGGTCGCTGCCGGCTAAACTGAGGGCGTATCGCGCACCTGCGCGAAACCCCTCACAGCGACCGACGACATGAACGTTTTGGTGATCGGTAAGGGCGGGCGCGAGCACGCGCTAACGTGGCGCCTCAAGCAGTCGCCGCGCGCGGGCACGGTGTTCTGCGCGCCGGGCAACGCGGGCACCGCGCGGGACGGCATCACCAACGTACCCATCGAGCACACCGAGACGGACAAGCTCCAGCGGTTCTGTCTCAAGGAGCAGATCGGCCTCGTGGTGATCGGGCCGGAAGACCCGCTCGCGGCCGGCCTCGCGGACTTCCTTCGCGGTAAGGGGCTGAAGGTGTTCGGCCCCTCGAAAGAGGCCGCGCGGATCGAGGCCAGCAAGGTGTTCTCCAAGGAACTCATGCGGCACGCCGACGTGCCCACCGCGGAGTTCCAGGTGTTCGACCACCCGCAGCCGGCGCGGGACTACATCGACACCCGCGACTACCCGGTGGTGGTAAAGGCCGACGGGCTGGCCGCCGGCAAGGGCGTGGTGGTGTGCAAGACCGGCGCGGACGCGGTCCAGGCGGTGCGGCGCATCATGACCGACGCCGAGTTCGGCGACAAGGCGGGGCGCCGCGTGGTGGTGGAGAAGCGGCTCGACGGCGAGGAGGTGTCCGTTCTCGCGCTGGTGAGCGGGCGCACGTTCCTGCCCCTGCCCGCGTGCCAGGACCACAAGGCGGTGGGCGACGGCGACACCGGGCCGAACACCGGCGGCATGGGCGCGTACTGCCCGGCCCCGCTGGCCACCCCACAGCTCATGGCCGAGTGGGAGAAGACCGTGTTCTTCCCCACCATCCACGCGATGAAGCGCGGGCGCTACCCGTTCCAGGGCACGCTGTTCGCCGGCCTGATGCAGACGAACCAGGGCACGCGGGTGCTGGAGTTCAACTGCCGGTTCGGTGACCCCGAGACGCAAGTCCTGATGATGCGGCTGAAGACCGACCTGCTCGACCTGCTCGAAGCGGTGGCCGACGAGCGGCTGCACGAGTTCGAGAACAAGGTGGAGTGGGACGCGCGGCCGGCGGTGTGCGTGGTGCTGTGCTCCGGCGGGTACCCGGGCAAGTACGAGAACGGCAAGCCGATCACCGGCATCGCGGACGCGGACCGGCTGCCGGGGGTGAAGGTGTTCCACGCGGGCACGAAGATCGACGACCGCGACCGCGTGGTGACCGACGGCGGCCGCGTTCTCGGCGTGACGGCGCTGGGCGACACGCTCGCGGCGGCGAAGGCCCGCGCCTACGAGGCGGTGAAGCTCGTCACCTTCCCCGGGATGCACTACCGCACCGACATCGCGGACAAGGCGCTGCGGGCGAAGCCGGCAGAGGCGCCGGCAGTGGCGCCGAAGCTGCCCGCCAAGTTCCGCAAGCCCGGCGGCGGCAGGCCCACCGCGTAAAGTCGCGGCTCACTCCGAAATCAGCACCCGCCGCCCCTCGACGGTCACCTTCCCTTCGGCAATCAAGCGAATCGCCTCGGGGTACGCCTCGCACTCGGCCGTGAACACGCGCGCGGCGAGCGCGTCCGGGGTGTCGGCGGTCAGCACCGGGACGCACCGCTGCACCAGCACCGGCCCGGTGTCGTACGTGTCGTCGGCGAAGTGGACCGTGCACCCGCTCACCTTCGCGCCGTAGGCCAGCACCGCGGCGTGCACGCGGTGCCCGTACATCCCCTTGCCGCCGAACGCGGGCAGCAGCGACGGGTGGATGTTCAGCACCCGGTGCCGGAAGTCCTCCGGGATCGGCAGCAGGTGCAGCCACCCCGCGAGGCACACCAGGTCCGGCGCGTGCCCGCGGACCGCGGCCCACACCTCGTCCGCGAACGTCCCGCGCCGCGGGGCCGCGCTCACCACGCGCGCGGGCACTCCCGCGCGCCGGGCGCGTGTGACGCCGAACGCGTCGGCGTTGCTCGACACCACCCCGACGACCCGCGCGCCGAGGGCGCCGGCCGCGGTCCGGTCCAGCAGGTTCTGGAGCGTGGTGCCGCCGCCGCTGACGAGGGCAACGATGCGAATAGGGGTCGGCATGCTCTCGTTCTTGAGGGTTGCTTTCGGGCCCGTGTTGCGTTTAGTTTAGCGCGTGGCCCTCGCCGGGCGAACGCAAATCGAGGTCTCCCCCATGCGCTGGTTCGTGTGCGCGCTGGTCGCGCTGGTTCCCGCAACGCTGCCGGCCGCGCCGCCGAACGTGCTGGTCGTCATCACCGACGACCAGGGGTACGGGGACCTCGGCGCCCACGGCAACCCCGTGGTGAAGACGCCGCGGCTCGACGCGTTCGCGAAGCAGTCCGCGTGGCTCAAGAACTTCTACGTGTGCCCGGTGTGCTCGCCGACGCGGTCGAGCCTGCTCACCGGCCTTTACAACTACCGCACCGGAGTCGTGGACACGTTCATCGGGCGCTCGCTCATGCGGCCCGACGTGAAGACGCTCGCGGAGCACCTGGGCGCCGCCGGCTACCGCACCGGGCTGTTCGGCAAGTGGCACCTGGGCGACAACCACCCGCTGCGCCCGGAGGACCGCGGGTTCCAGGAGACGCTGTGGAGCGCCGGCGGCGGGCTCGCGCAGCCGAGCGATCACCCGGACACCGTCAACAAGACCGCGTACTTCGACCCCGTCCTGAAGCAGAACGGCAAGGAGGTGCGAACGAAGGGGTACTGCACCGACGTGTTCACCGACGCCGCCCTGACGTTCGTGACGAAGGAGAGCGACAAGCCGTTCTTCGCGTACGTGGCGTACAACGCCCCGCACGGCCCGTATCAGGTGCCGGACGAACTGGTGCAGCCGTACGCGAAGCTCGATCTCGGCCCGGACGGGTTCCCGAAGACCGGGCAGCCGTGGGCCGCGAAGAAGGCGAACGCGGGCGACATCGCCCGCGCCTATGCGATGATCGAGAACATCGACACCAACTTTGGGCGCCTGATGAGGGCGCTCGACGAGAAGAGGCTCGCCGAGAACACCATCGTCCTCTTTCTGACGGACAACGGCCCCGGGGACGCGCGCTGGAACGCGGGGCTTCGCAACCGCAAGGGCACCGTGTACGACGGCGGCATCCGCGTGCCGTGCTACATGCGCTGGCCCGCGAAGGTGAAACCTCAAACCGTCACCGCCGCGCTCGCGCACATCGACGCCGCGCCCACGCTGCTCGCGGCCGCGGGAGTGAGGGCCGGTACGCCGCTCGACGGCAAGAGCTTCCTCGGACTGCTTCAGGGCGCCGCCGACTGGCCCGACCGCACGCTGTTCGTCCAGTGGCACCGCGGCGACGAACCGGAGAAGTACCGGGCGTTCGCCGCCCGGGGGCCGCGGTACAAACTCGTTCAGGCGAGCGGGACCGCGCCCGGCGCGAAGTGGCAACCGAAGTACGAGCTGTTCGACATCGCGGCGGACCCGTTCGAGGAGAACGACCTGGCCGCGGCCAAGCCCGAAGAGTTCGCCAAACTGAAAAAGCAGTACGAGGACTGGTTCGCCGACGTGACGAAGAAGGGCTTCGTGCCGCCCCGTATTGCGATCGGCAGCGAGAAGGAGAGCCCGGTGCGCCTGAGCCGGCAGGACTGGCGCGGCCCGAAGGCCGGCTGGACCGCGGACAGCGTCGGGCACTGGGAGGTGACGGTGGAGCGCGCCGGCAAGTACAAGGTGACCCTGTACGCCCCGGGCGAGTTCGACAGCGCTACGCTCCAGACCACGACCGGCAAGTTCGGCCGCTCGCCGGCCGCAGGCGCGCAGAAGGACAAGACCGTGCTGGAGAACGTGCCGCTGCCGGCCGGCGACAACCGGTTCGAGGCGACGGTCGGCCTGAAGGACGCGGTGCGCGGCGCGCACCACGTCGAACTGGAGTACCTCGGGCCCGTGGACAAGAAGTGATAAGGCGCCGGCGACTCGCCGACCGCGTTCAGCCCTGTGCGTCGCGCAAGGGCGGTGTCGCCTCGCCCGAGCCAATCCCTCGCAGTGCGCCGCGGGCGGGAGCTAGACCGTTCGCCCGTCAACCCGCGAACCCCTCGCACAGCGATGGGTTCGGTGCGTTGTCGCGGGGCCGGCCCCCGGCCCGTCAGTGCCGCAAGAGGAACTCGTTGAGGTTCAGGAGCGCGTGCTGCACGTCCTGTAGCCCGGCGGTGCGGTCCTTCGCGCTCGCGAGGTGCTTCGCCACGAGTTCCTTCTCTCGGGCGGTGGGCCGGCGGCTCAGCGTCGCCAGGTAGATGCGCTCCACGATCCACCCGTCTTCCTTGCCGGCTCTCACCCACTGCGAGACGCGCGCGTCGGCGCTCTTCACCTTCTCCAGCACGCCGGCGTTGTTGAGCATGTGCAGCACCTGCGGCAGCGCCGGGTCTTCCTCGCGGGCGCACTCGCAGATCACGTCGCGCACCGGGCGACTAAAGGCGGTCAGGAACGGGTGGTTCACACCCCCCTCGGGCAGCGCGATCGCGCGGGTGCCCTTGGGGTGCCCCTTGAACGCCTCGGGCACGCCGGTCGCGCCGCTCACCGCGTCGAGGATCTGCTCGGCGGTCAGCATGCGCACGCTCGCCCTCACGAAGTAGCGGTCCGCGTCGGCCGCGAACGGGGACTGTTCCGGCGCTTCGCTCGCGAGCTGGTACGCGCTCGAGTTGAGGATCACGCGCACCAGCGGCTTGAGCCGGTACCCGCCCTTCGCGAACTCGGCGGCCAGCGCGCCGAGTAGCTCCGGGTTCGACGGCGGGTTCGTGTCGCGGAAGTCGTCCACCGGGTCGACGATCCCTCGGCCCATCAGGTGGAACCACACGCGGTTCGCCACCGACGGCGCGAAGTACTTGTTCTTGGGGTCGGTGAGCCAGTCGGCGAGCAGGTCGCGCCGGTCGCCGTCCGCGCCGAGCGGCGGCGCGACCCAGCCGAACGCCTGCGGGGGCTGCGGCTTGCGCGTGACCGGGTTGTTCAGCTCGCGGTTCGGCTGCGTGTACACGACCTCATCGTCCAGCCCGAACTGCGCGCCCTTGAGCTGCACCCGGGCGAAGAACGCCGCGAGGCCGTAGTAGTCGGCCTGCGTTATGTTCTCGAACGGGTGCGAGTGGCACCGCGCGCACTGCACGCGAACGCCCAGGAACAGTTGCGCCGCGGCCTCGGCCGCGT
>JBJSXS010000159.1:0-9841 GCA_046086545.1 Gemmata sp. | reverse complement strand
ACGCCGCCGCGTGGCTCTTACCGAACTGCGGGTCGATGGCCCACGCGGTCGTCGCGCTCCCGTCGACCGCCGCCGCCACCCCTAGCCCCTTCTGCTCGAAGGTGGCGCGCGGGTTCACGAGCGTCACGCGCGCCGGCGGGTCCTTACTCTCCAGCGCCTCGGCCAGAACGCGAACGTCGGACAGCGCGAAGTTGCCGTTGGCCGCGCGCCCGGGGCCGCCCTTCACCAGCGACGGGTCCGACAGCGCCTCGAGCCGCAGCGATTTGACTTCCGCGAGGGCCGTCACCAGCTCGAAGGTGAGGGTCTCGGTGGTCGGGTTCTTACCCGAGAGCAGCACGCTCCCGTCCGGTAGCGGGGCGAGCGTCGCCCCGCCGGCCGATTTGCTCGCGCGAACTTGTGGCAGAATCCACCCGTCCGCGGGAAGCGCCTTCGCGCCCCGCTCCTTTTCCCACGCCACGAACTTTGCTGCTAATTGCTCCTTCTCGTACTTCGCGAGCGCGTCCAGGTACTGCTTGTGTTCGGCGTCGAACTTCGATCTGAGCTGCGCGTACTTGTCCGAATCGAGGTCGAGTTCCACCTCGGTGCGCACGACCGTGGTGAACGCGGACAGCATCCGGTAGTAGTCGCGGGCCGGGATCGCGTCGTACTTGTGGTCGTGGCACCGCGCGCAGCCGACCGTCAGCCCGAGGAACGTGGTGCCGATGTTGCCGAGCATGTCGTCCAGCTCGTCGTACCGGTGCCGCTCGACCTCGTTCTTGGTGATCTGCGTGCTGTGAACGCCGGCCGCGAGGTAGCCCGTCGCCATCATTGCGAGAGGGTCGTTGGGGCTGATCTCGTCGCCCGCGAGTTGCCACCTCGCGAACACATCGAACGGGAGGTCAGCGTTCAGCGCCTTGATGACGAAGTCGCGGTAGTGGTACGCGGTGGGGCGGTCGTAGTCGTGCTCGAACCCGTGGCTCTCCGCGAACCGCACCAGGTCGAGCCAGTGCCGCGCCTGTTTCTCGCCGAAGTGCTGGGACGCCAGCAGTGCGTCAACCACCTTCTCGTAGGCGTTCGGCGCGTCGTCTTTCAGAAACGCGTCGGCCTGTTCTGGTGTGGGCGGAAGGCCGATGAGGCCCAGGTACGCGCGGCGAATGAGCGTGCGCTTGTCGGCCGCGGGGCTGGGCCTCAGATTCGCCTTTTCGAGCCGGTCGAGAACGAACGCGTCGACGGGGTTCGCGCTCGCCCGCGGCGGCCTCACGTCCTTCGCGAGCGGCTGATACGCCCAGTGCTTTTTGGCCTCCGCGGGGGTGACCTTCTTGGTCCACGCGGCCTCCTCGATCTCGAGAAAGGGCTTGTCGTAGGGGGCACCGAGGTCGATCCACTCCGCGATCTTCGCGAGGTCCGCGTCGGGCAGCTTGCGCCCGTTCTCGGGCATGCGCGGCTCTTTGAGGTGCGCCGCGAGTTGGTACAGCAGGCTCTTCTTGTGGTCCCCGCTCACGACCGCGGGGCCGCGCTCGCCGCCCTTGAGCAGCCCCTCGCGGGTGTTCATGTCGAGCGCGCCTTCGAGCCGCTCCCCGCTGTGACACTTGAGGCACTTTGCCTGGAGCACGCCGCGCACGCCCGCCCTGAACACCTCCGTGCCCTTGGCCATCTTCGCGACGTGGTCCGGGTCCACCTTGTCCTTCGGCGGCTGCGGCGCGCCGAGGGCGTAAGCGACCGGGGCGAGTACGAGAACGAGCAGCGCGGCGCGGCGGGCACGGGAGAAGCGCATCGGCGGGAGCCCTCGGCAGGCGTGTGTACCCTTGAGGTTACCAACACCCGGGGGCGGAGGGAAGCGCGGCACCTGCCCGGCGCGGGCGTAGCCGTTAACGTTTTCCCAGTGCGGGTGGTCCGTGCCGCGCTACGCCGGCATCGGCTCAGAGGCCGCGCCGGAACACCCCAAGAAGACGAACGTGCCCGCTGCGGAACTGCTGCCGGTACACTAACGAATCGACGACGGGCACCCTACAGACACGGGGCTGAGCAACTGCTGGGGTACAACACGTTCGGCTTCTTCGGCCCGGACCCGCGATCGGCACCGGCCCGCGCGGCCCGGGCGCCGCGGTGCGCGAGTTCAAGAGTGCTGCGGGCGCGGAGGCCCGACCGAGGACCCGAAGGTGTACGCCCGCCGCGCACGCCGGCAGCGGAACCTGTTCGCCACGCTCCCGCTGTCGCAGGGGGCAGATGTGCTGACCGGCGATGAGTTCGGGCACATGCAGGGCGGCAGCTACAACGCGTACTACCCGGACCACGAGGCCACCTGACTCGACCCCGCAGAGACCACAGAGGAAGACCGTGGGAGCACGTAAAAACTTGCTCTTTCTTCCGTCTTCCTCTGTGGTCTCCGCGGCCCTTGTGGTGAAGAATGAGTTTTCCGTAGTTCCCGGAGGCGTAACGTGCTGGCCGGCTTGCGCACGCGTGCCCGCATTCCCGAGTTGATGGACGATCCCGCCATCGACCCGGGCGAACACCGGCACGCGCTGGCGGGGCTGGCGCGCCTCAACCGGTTCAGCAACAGCGCCGGTGTACTATGGCCGCCGCTCGCGGCCCTCGCTCGGGAACTAAAACGCCCGGTGCGTGTACTCGATGTCGCGACCGGCAGCGGCGACGTGCCCCGCGCGCTGCTCGCCCGCGCCGCGCGGGCCGGGGCCGCACTCGAGGTGCAAGGGTGCGACATCAGCCCCACGGCGGTCCGGGAGGCGGAGCGGCAGTGCCCCGCGGCCCGGTTCTTCGCCCACGACGCGCTCCGCGACCCGCTGCCGAGCGGGTTCGACGCGGTGACCTGTTCGCTGTTCCTGCACCACCTGAGCGACGGCGAGGCCGTTTCGCTGCTGGCGAACATGGCGCGGGCCGGGGCGGCGGTGCTGGTGAACGACCTGAGCCGTTCGCGGTTCAACTACTGCGGTGTGTGGCTCGCGTGCCGGCTGCTGACGCGCTCGCGGGTGGTCCGGTTCGACGGCCCCGCGTCGGTGCGGTCCGCGTTCACGCTCGCCGAAGCGCTCGCCGTGGCCGAGCGCGCCGGGCTGCGCGGCGCGCGGGTGCGGGGCAAGTTCCCGGCGCGCTTCCTCCTCACCTGGACCCGGGCATGACGTGGGACGCAGTGGTGATCGGTGCGGGCCCCGCGGGCGCGGTCGCGGCGCGCGGCCTGGCGCGCTCGGGCTGCTCCGTGCTGCTGGTGGACAAGGCGCACTTCCCGCGGCCGAAGGTGTGCGGGTGCTGCGTGAACGGGGCCGCGATTCAAACCCTCCAGCGCCTGGGCCTGGGGCACGTGCTCGCCGAGGGCGTACCGCTGCGCGACGTGCGCATCGGCGCGGGGCGCCGCACCGCAACCGTGCCGCTGCCGGGGGGCGTGGCGCTCTCGCGCGACGCCCTCGACCTGGCGCTCGTGCGCGAAGCGCAGCGGGCCGGTGCGGAACTGCGGGAGGGCGTGACCGCGAAGTTCGGCGCGCCTTCTCTAGCCGGGGCCTGTGGCGCCGGTGCGCCGCCGGCGAAGGCACCGGGGCCGCACGCCCCGGGTGCAGAGATTCGACTCGGGGCCGAGCGCGTCGAAGCGCGCGTCGCGGTCGTCGCGAGCGGCCTGGCGGGGAGCGACACGGAGCCGGCGCCGGGCTCGCGCGTCGGCGCGGGTGCGATCGTGCCCGCGGAGCGCGTGCCCGACTTCTTCGCACCGGGCACGATCTTCATGGCGACCGGGCGCGGCGGGTACGTCGGGCTGGTGCGCGTCGAGGACGGGCGCCTCGACGTGGCCGCCGCGTTCGACGTGGCCTTCGTGAAGGCGCGTGGCGGGTTGGGGGCCGCGGCGGACGCGGTTCTGGCGGGCGTCGGCTGGCCCCGGGCGCCCGGCCTGGCGGAGCTCCCGTGGAGGGGGACCCCCGCACTGACCCGCCGCGCGCGGCAGCTCGCGGGCGAGCGCTGGTTCGCCATCGGGGATGCGGCCGGCTACGTCGAGCCGTTCACCGGCGAGGGGATGGCGTGGGCCGCCGCCGCGGCCGCCGCGGTCGCGCCGCTGGCGGCTCGCGCCGTGCAACGGTGGGACGCCGCCCTCGCGCGCGAGTGGGGACGCGCCTACCGGCGCGCGGTGGGCGAACGGCAGGGCGTGTGCCGCGCGGTCGCACGCGTGCTGCGCTCGCCGCTGCTCACCGGCGCGGCGGTCCGCGCGCTGAGCGCGTTCCCGGCGCTGTCGCGGCCGGTGGTTTCGAGACTGAATCGCCGCGCCCCCGCTCCGAACGGTACACCCTCATGAGCTTCGCGATTCACGGGCTGGGCACCGCGCACCCGCCGGCCGCGCTGACCACCGCGGACGGGCTGGCGCTGGCCCGCAAAATGGCCGGGCCGGACGTGCGCACCTCGACGTGGCTCGGCCCGGTGTACGCGAGCAGCGGCGCCGAGCGCCGCTACCAGGTGCTCGGGGGTCAGGTCGTTCGCGACATCCTCGACGGCACCGCTCGCTCCGGCTCGCCGTTCGTTCCCACAGAGGCGAACGACGGCGTTGGCCCCACCACCGCGGAGCGCATGGCGATCTACGCGCGGGAGGCCGGCCCGCTCGCCCTGCGCGCGAGCGCCGCGGCACTGGCCGAGGCCGGGCACGCACCGGACACGGTCACGCACCTCGTCACCGTGTCGTGCACCGGGTTCGCGGCGCCGGGCGTCGATTACGCGCTCATCACCGGGCTGGGGCTGAAGCCGACCGTCGCGCGCACGCACGTCGGGTTCATGGGGTGTCACGGCGCGCTGAACGGGCTGCGGGTGGCGAACGCGTTCGCCACCGCCGACCCGGCCGCGCGGGTGCTGGTGTGCGCGGTCGAGTTGAGCAGCCTGCACTACTACTACGGCAGCGCCGCGGACAAGCTGATCGCGAACGCGATCTTCGACGACGGGGCCGCGGCCGTGGCGGGCGGCTCGCCCCCCCCGGCCCCCGCCCCATCGGGGCGCGGGCCCGGGGGGGGAGGGCTCTTCACCCTTCGCGCCTCCGGGTCGTGCCTGATCCCGGACTCGGCCGGCGACATGGGCTGGGCCGTCGGCGACCACGGGTTCGAGATGGTGCTGTCGCGGCGGGTGCCGGCGCTCGTTGCCCGGCACCTGCGCCCGTGGCTCGACGGGTGGCTCCGCGACAACGGACTGTCGCTCGCGGAGGTGAGGAGCTGGGCGATTCACCCCGGGGGACCGAAGATCGTGGCCGCGGTGGAGGAGTCGCTCGGGCTGTCCGCGGAGGCGGTCGCGCCGTCGCGCGCGGTGTTCGCGGACCACGGCAACATGTCGAGCCCGACCGTGCTGTTCATCGTCGAGCGGTTGCGCGCGAGCGCGGCCCCGCGGCCGTGCGTCGCGCTCGGGTTCGGCCCCGGGCTGGTGGCAGAGGCCGCACTTTTTGTGTAGGACAGCGGGGAGCCAGTCCCACGAGACGCACCATGAGTAGTGACATCTCCCGCCGCGCGCTTCTGGCCGGGTCCGCCGGAGCGCTCGCGGTGAGCGCCAGCGACACGCGCGCCGACGCGCCCAAGCCCGCGTTCGGCTTCTGCTTGAACACCAGCACCGTGCGCGACAAGGACGGGAAGTCGCGCCCGCTCACCGACCTCATCGACATCGCCCAGAAGGCCGGGTACGAGGCCATCGAGCCGTGGGTGTCGGAGGTCGACGCCTACCTGAAGAGCGGCGGCACGCTCAAGGAACTGAAGAAGCGCTTCGCCGACGCGGGCCTGAAGGTGGCCGACCTGATCGGGTTCGCTGAGTGGATCGTCGAAGACGCGGACCGCCGCAAGAAGGGCCTCGAAACCGCCAAGCGCGACATGGGGTGGGCCGCGGACCTCGGGTGCCCGCGGGTCGCGGCCCCGCCCGTCGGGGCGACCGGCGGCACCAGCAAGCGCGACGACCCGAAGTTCACGCAACCGGTCATCGACCTTTTGGCCGCGGCCGACCGCTACCGGGCGCTGCTCGACCTGGGCCAGACGATGGGCGTCACGCCCGTCGTGGAGGTGTGGGGGTTCTCCAAGACGCTGCGGCGCCTGGGCGAGGCGCTGCTTGTGGCGGCCGAGTGCGGCGACTCCAAGGGCTGCGTGCTGCCGGACGTGTACCACCTGTACAAGGGCGGGTCCGACTTCGCCGGGCTGCCGCTGCTGTCCGGCTCCGCCATCGGCATCTTCCACGTCAACGACTACCCGAAGATCGAGCGCGACAAGATCGTGGACGCCGACCGCGTGTACCCCGGCGACGGCATCGCACCGCTGAAAGACGTCTTCGCGGCTCTCCGCAGAACCGGGTACTCGGGGTTCCTGTCGCTCGAACTGTTCAACCGCGAGTACTGGAAGCAGGACCCGCACGCGGTCGCGAAGACCGGGCTGGCGAAGATGAAGGCGGTGGCCGGCTGAGTTTGCACGCACCGGTTCGCGCCCGGGCGGCTACAGACCTCAGCCGCTTATACAATACCGCCGCCGGCGAAGGACCTCTTTTCTTCGCCCCAAGCCAACATCCCCGCCCATGAAGGACCCCACCGAACCGCCCGGAAATATCCTCGCCATCTGCTGGCGGCAGTGGCTGGCGGAGCGCGCCCTGGCGCGCCGTGGCGTCCGCTACCGCCGCACCAAAGTGGGCGACGTGGCCGCCGCCTACGGGGCCATGACCGAGGACGAGTTCGAGGTGTCAAACGGCCGGCAGGAGTGGGCCAACTGGCGGACCCTCCCGCAGGCGCTAACTGGGCGCGTGCCGAACGGGCCGTGGCTCGCGCTCGACCTCGGGTGCGCCACCGGCACGTCGACGCGTGTCCTCGCCGCGTGCGCCCCCAAAGGGTCCGTCGTCATCGGCTACGAACTCACCGACACGCTCGTGAACATCGCCCGGCGGCGCACGTACGCGCCCGGCGTGAGCGTCCACTTCGTTTGCCAGGGGATCGACAAAACGCTGCGCGACCCCGCGGAGCGGCCGGTGCCCGCCGGCGCGGTGGACGTGGTGAATTCGTGCGGGGTGATCGGCCACCACTTCACCCCCGAAACGGTACACCCGGTGATCGCGAACGTGCGGCGAGTGCTCAAGCCCGGCGGGCTGGCCGTACTCGACTACGGGCGGGAGTTGCCGATCGCGGCGCTGACCGAGCGGATGCAGTCGGCCGGGTTTACGTTCCTGGGCCGCTACAAGTGCTTGCCGCTGCCGATGGTGACCAGTGGGCAAGCCGCTTACCGGGCACCGCGGGCCGGCCGAGGCTGACCGCACGCGACAACAGAAGCTCCCCGGGGCGTACAGCAACCGACTCGCGCCGACTCGCGCCGATGAACGCCGGCGGGCGGGGCGTGTCGGCCGTCACGGTCCGGGTCCGGGCGGCAGTCCGACGCACATACACCAACATCATCGCAGCAGGTGATCCGAGCCGTGAGTGCCGCCCCGCCCACGCCCACCGCACCACCCCGAACCCTGCGCGGGCGGATCGCTCGCGGCTTGCGTCGGTGCGGGCGGGTTTTTCTCCTCCTCTCCGCGCTCTATGCGCTCGTCGTGCTGGTCGGCCTGGTCCCGGTCAACAACGGCTTCCAGCCGGCGGCCGACGGTGTGGAGGTCCTGGTTTCCTCGAGCGAGATCCACGCCGACTTCGTGCTGCCGGTGCGGAACGAGGTGGTGGACTGGCGCCAGCACCTGCCGCCGGGCGACTTCGCGGGCGACGTCAGCGGCGCCACCCGCGTGTCGTTCGGGTGGGGCAACAAGGGGTTCTACATGGACACCCGGACGTGGGGCGACCTGAAGGCGGGCACCGTGTTCCGGTCGCTGTTCTGGCCGTCCCCCACCTGCATGCACGTGTACCTGTGGAACGACGACATCGTTCCCGCCAACACCCGGAAGGCCACGATCTCCCGCGAGCAGTACCGGGACCTGGTCGAGTACATCCGGGGCACCTTCCGCCGCGACGCGAGCGGTCACTTCGTGTGCGTGAAGGGGCGGGGGTACGAGCCGAACGACGCGTTCTACGAAGCGCACGGCCACTACCACGCGATGAACACCTGCAACTGCTGGGTCGGCCGGGGGCTGAAGAGCGCCGGGGTGCGGACCGGCTGGCTCACCCCGCTCCCGAAGACGGTGACCCTGTACATGCCCGACCAGTGAGCCCGGGGCGGGCGGGACCCCGGCGCGAGAGTGCGCGCCGAACCGCGCGGGCCGCGGCGCGATGAGGGCGGGCGTTGTCGGCGCCCGGCGAGGTAATACGTTAGTCAGGCCTGCCTTTTTGACGTCGGGCGGGGGCAAGAGGTGAGCGGGCGACGATGAAAAACACGCTGCTGTTCCTCGGACAGATGGCCCGGCGCCGGCGAACGGTTGGGGCGATCGCGCCGAGCGGCGGGCCGCTGGCGCGAGCGATGGCCCGGAAGGTCGGCGACGGCGCCGACGGTCAGGTCATCATCGAGTTGGGGCCGGGAACGGGCGTGATCACCAGAGCCCTGGTCGAGCGATTCCCCCGCAACCCGATCCTGGCCGTCGAGGTTAACGAACCGTTTGTCGCCCCGCTGCGGAAAGCGTTCCCCGCGGTGACGGTCGTTCAGGGGTGCGCCTCGCAGCTCGCCGCGCACCTCGACCGAAGCGGCCTGAAGCCCGACGACATCGCGGCGGTGGTGAGCGGGGTGCCGCTGCTCTCGCTGCCCGGCGACCTGCCGCAGCGGATCCTGGCGTCGGTCGCGGGTGTGCTGCGCCCGGGTCGGCCCTACGTCCAGTTCACGTATTCCGAACGGGCGTGGCGCCGGTTCGACGTGCGCGGGTTCGAGCGGCTCCCTTCGGAGCGCGTCTGGCGCAACGTCCCGCCCGCGTTCGTCCTACACTTCGCCCGTAGCGCACCGAGTCCCTAATGACCGATAACGCCGCAGAGCGAACCGCCCCGCACCCCGCCGAGCTGCTGCCGCTCGAACCGATGGACCCACAGGTCCGGTCGATTCAACCGGGCGGCGGGGTCGTCTGCCGGTTCGAACTGGCGTGGGGCCGCTGGCGCCGGCTCTGGCTGAAGACGTTCCGGCCCGGCTACGTGCGCCGCATGGCCGCGACCCGCAAGGGGACCGCGCCCGGGTGCCCGCACGAGGTCATCGACCCCCGCGACGTGAAGTTCTTCCGGAACCAGGAAGGGTACCACTGGGCGCCGGCCGACGACCCGTTCCGGTGGCGCGACAAGATCCCGTTCGCGCGGTGGGGCCTCGCGGAGCTGCTGGTGTTCTCGGCGCTCACGTTCGGCCCGGCCGCGGCGCTGGCGGCGTGGCTCGTGGCCGCGGACCCGGCGCCCGCGGCCCAGGCGGCCGGGTGGCTCGCCGTCGCGACCCTCGCGGTGTTCGGGCTCCTGATCGTCTGGTTCTTCCGCGACCCGCCGCGCCGCGTCCCGGCCGAGGCCGGCCTGGTCGTCTCCCCGGCCGACGGCAAGGTGGTGGCGATCGACGAGGTCGCGCACGACGAGTTCATCGGCGGCCCGGCGGTCCGGATCGGCATCTTCCTGTCGATCTTCAACGTGCACATCAACCGCGCGCCGGTGGCCGGGCGGGTGATCGGGGTGCGGTATACGCGGGGCAAGTTCCTGAACGCCCTGCGGCCGGAGTCGGCCCGGGAGAACGAACAGATGGCGGTCCGGATGCAGGAGACGGTCGCCCCGTACCGCCGGTACGTTGTGAGCCAGATCACCGGGGCTATCGCGCGGCGCATCGTCTGCACGCTGAAGCCGGGCGACGAGGTGACGCGCGGCGAGCAGTTCGGCATGATCAAGCTCGGCTCGCGGACCGAACTCGTGCTCCCCCGCGAGGCGGCCCTGCGGGTGGTGGCGAAGCTCGGCGACACGGTCCGGGCCGGGAGCACGGTTCTGGCCGCGTTCGCGGCGGCC
>JBJSXS010000158.1:0-7364 GCA_046086545.1 Gemmata sp. | reverse complement strand
GAGAACATTAACGCGGGCCGGACCGACATGAACGTAGGCACCGGCGAGTACCTCATCACAAAGTCTGACCTGGGTCGCGCTGAAACGCTCGGGCTGTACGACCCCGACGCGCAGGCCCGTCGCACGACGGAAGAACTGAGGTACGGCCCGAAAGGGGTGCCGAACAAATGACAGCGGCGCGTCTTCGGATGATCGGCGTTCGCAAGAGCTTCGGGCCGACGGCCGCGCTGCGCGGCGTTGATCTGGAGTTGCTCCCCGGGGAGGTCCACGCACTCGTCGGCGAGAACGGTGCCGGCAAGTCCACCCTGATGAAGGTACTCAGCGGGGCCGAGCAACCGGACTCCGGCGCGCTCGAACTCGACGGCGCACCGTACCGGCCGGCGGGGCCTCAGGCGGCGCGCCAGCGCGGCGTCGTGATGATCTACCAGGAACTCGCGGTGTGCCCGGACCTCAGCGTGGAGGCCAACGTGACGCTCGGCCAGGAGCGGAAGCGCGGCGGGTTCCTCACGGGCGCAGAGGACCGCGCGCGGGTGCGCGACGCGCTCGCGCAACTCGGGCACCCCGAGATCGATCCCGAAGCGCCCGTGTCGGCGCTCTCGCCGGCGGCCACTCAGGTGGTCGAGGTCGCGCGCGCGCTGCTCTCGGACGTGAAGGTCCTCGTTTTCGACGAGCCGACCAGCGCGCTCACCCATGAGGACGCGAACCGGCTCTGCGCACTGGGCAGGGCTCTCAATGCGAAGGGCGTGACGGTCGTTTACATCAGCCACTTTCTCGAAGAGATCGAAGCGGTAGCCGATCGCTTCACCGTTATGCGCGACGGTCGGGCGGTCGGCACCGCCCGCGTCGGTGAGGTGACCCGCGAGCGGATCATCGAACTGATGGTCGGGCGCAGCGTCGCCGAGCAGTACCCGCGCACCCCGCACGAGATCGGTGCCCCGGTGCTGGACCTCGTGGGCGTGTGCGGCGAGAGCCTTCCTTCGGACGTTTGCGTTACGCTCCGCAAGGGCGAAATCCTCGGCATCGCCGGGATCGTAGGGTCGGGCCGCACGGAACTGTTGCGCGCGGTCTACGGGCTCGATGCCGTGCGGAGCGGCCGGGTCACCGTCGGCGCGTTCAGCGGCGAGCGGTTCACCCCGCGCCAGCGCATCGCACAGGGCATGGGGTTGGTCAGCGAAGATCGTAAGGCCGAAGGGCTGGCGCTGGGTCTGTCCGTCGGGGACAACGTGACCTTGAGCCGGCTGCACGCGGCCGCACTCGGGTTCCTGTCCCCGGCGCGGCTCCGTGCGGCCGCCAGCGACGTGCTGACGCGGTTCGGGGTGAAGTTCCGCGACGCGGCCCAGCCCGTCGGCGACCTGAGCGGCGGCAACCAGCAGAAAGTGGCTCTCGCGAGGCTCTTTCACCAGCGCGCGGAGGTGCTGCTGCTCGACGAACCGACCAAGGGCGTGGACGTGGGCAGCAAATCGGACATCTACCGGCAGATCGGGGCCGCGGCCGCAACCGGCAAGGCCGTGCTGGTGGTCAGCAGCTACCTGCCGGAACTGTTCGGCGTGTGCGACACGCTCGCGGTGATGTGCAAAGGCAAGCTCTCGGCCGTGCGGCCGGTGGGCGAATGGACCCCGCAACAGGTGATCGCCGCTGCAACCGGCGCCTAACAATCTGATTGGGCAACGATGTCAACCTATCCGCCGTCAGCGCCGCGCCTCACGCTCCCCGCCGGGCCGTGGGTCGGTTTCGCCGTGGTGTTCGTGCTGTTCACCGTCCTCATCGCCATTAAAGGCGACCTCGGTACGTTCCTGAGCCTCGGCAACCTACGCGTGCTGCTGCACGAGGGCACGGTGCCCGCGGTGGTCGCGCTCGGGATGCTGCTGGTGCTGATCAGCGGGGGCATCGACCTGTCCGTAGGCGCCACTGTAGCGCTTGTCACGGTGGTGACGATGAGGGTCTACACCGCGATGTACTCGGCCGCCGGCCCGTCGCCCGCGAACAGCCTGGTCGCGGGCGCGGCGGGCGTTGCCGCGGGCGGCTTGGTGGGGGTCGTGAACGGCCTGCTGATTACGCGGCTCCAGTTGCCGCCGTTCGTGGCAACCCTCGGCATGTTCGGTGTCGCGCGGGGCGCCGCTGTGTGGCTTGCGGCCCGTACCACGCTCCCGTTCCCGGTCGGCGGGAGCCCCGAGTGGGTGGGCACCGTCGGCCGCGTCTCGCTCACGAACCCGGGGCTGTGGTCCCTCGTCGTTCTTGCGATCCTGACCGCGGTCCTGCTCCGGCTGACTGTGTTCGGGCGGCACCTGTACGCGGTCGGTTCGAACGAGCCCACCGCGCGCCTCTGCGGGGTGAACGTGGCCCGCACGAAACTCCTCGTGTACGCGCTCGCCGGCCTTCTAACCGGATGGGCCGGAGTGGTCCTTTTCGCGCACAGCAACAGTGGCAACCCGACACTAGGCGAGCAATTGGAACTCGATGTGATTACGGCGGTCGTTATCGGCGGAGCGAGCTTGTCGGGCGGGAAGGGGACCGTTGTCGGCGCGATGCTCGGGGTGCTGATCTTGGTTCTGATCAAGAACGGCGTGAGCCTGTTCAACGTCCCGGTCGAGATGCAGTACATTCTGATCGGCGCTTTGCTGATCGCGAACGTGAGTTTGAACCGCTGGCGGCAAGGACGTGGATGAAGCCGACTGGCACCGGCCAACCCGCATAAATGAGCGCCTTTCGGGGACCGTTACACGTTACCATAATAATTCGAGATGGAATCTGGGCGGCACGTGAAATCCGGTTGACACATCCCATCTGTCGGGTACTCTTAGAAACACCCGTTCATCCTCTAGGATCGCGTATGATGCGCGAACCGGCCACGGCTGGCCGCGGATGCCTGGCCCCCAGCCTTCCCCCCATTTGGCTGTGAGGCTTTGCAAATGACGAACTCGAACCCGGCCGATGCCTCGCAAGTTGGCGTGGCGGCAGACGCCAACGGCGAGCGTGAGTCTGGAACAACGGTTTTTCCGGCCGATCGGCGCAAGCGCAACATCCCCGTTGCGACTGACCGTCGTCGTGCCGAGAACGCTGCCGCCAAGCGGAAGAGCAGCGAGCGGCGGCGGCTCATCGAACCGACGACCTGCGAGCGCGACTACTCCGACGAAGAAACCGAGTTCATGAAGGCCATGGACCGGTACAAGCGCGAGAACCGGCGCCCGTTCCCGACGTGGAGCGAGGTGTTGGAGGTGCTGCGCTCTCTCGGTTACCGTCGCGTTGCGGAGACTTCTAACCTCCCCGGGCGCGGGTCCGGCGCCGTTCAGGCTCCCGAGACAGCGGCCCCGGTCGCCAAGGGCTAAACGCTCTTTACCGTTCACACGGCCGTAGGAACAGCACTCGCGGAGCGAGTGCTGTGCTGAGTACCGCAAGGACGCCAAATCATGAAACTGTTCGTTAGCGCCGGGGAGCCGAGCGGTGACCTGCACGGCTCTAACCTCATTCGCGCGTTGCGCTTGCAGCAAGCAGATGTGCAGATAACCGCGCTGGGCGGCGACCGCATGAAGGCCGCTGGTGCTGATCTTCTCTATCCGCTCGCTAACCACGCGGTGATGCTGTTCCAGAACGTGTTCCGGCAACTCCCCCAGTACTTCCGGATCGCCAATACAGCGCTGTATCACATCCGTACTCAGAAACCAGATGCCGTCGTCCTGATCGACTATCCCGGCTTCCACCTGGAGTTCGTTAAGCGCGTCCGAGCATTCGGTGTGCCCACCTATTACTTCGTGCCCCCTCAGATCTGGGCGTGGAAACAGTGGCGCGTTCGTAAGGTCCGCAAGAACTTTGACGCCGTTCTGACCGCCCTACCGTTCGAGGACCGGTGGTTTCATGCTCGCGGAGTGAATACCCATTACGTCGGGCACCCGTACTTTGACGAACTCGCGGCGCAGCAGCTCGATCCTAACTTCATGTCCCAGGAGCGTGCGAAGGGCGGGAGTCGGGTCGCCATCCTCCCCGGCTCACGCAACGGCGAAGTGGCCGCGAACACCGAGCTGATGCTCGCGGCCGCGATGAAGGTTCACGCCGCGCGCCCGGACACGCGGTTCCTCGTGGCCGCGTTCAGCGCGCCGCAGGCCGAGGTGGTGCGGGCGAAACTCCCGGCGGGCCTGCCCGTCGAAGTACACGTCGGGCGCACCCCCGAGATCATCGAACTCGCGGACTCGTGCATCGCGGTGTCCGGGTCGGTCAGCCTCGAACTGATGTACCGGGCCAAGCCCACGGTGGTGGTGTACCGGGTGTCGCCGCTGGCCGCTATGGTGCTGTCGAAGCTGATCAAAGTGAAGTACATGTCGCTTGTGAACCTGCTCCTGGGGTACGAACTGTATCCCGAGTTTCCGACCTCTCGCGACCAGTCCGAAGAGATCGCCGGGCACGTCCTCGGGTGGCTCAACGACCCGGCGCGCAGGGCGTCTGTGGTGCAGCAACTGGTCGCGTTGCGGGACCGGGTCGCGGTGCCGGGGGCGTGCCAGCGGGCCGCGACCTTCTTGCTCGAACAGGTCGCCGCGCGCGGGGGCGCGCGGCGCGCCGCTTAACCCCTGATCGCGATTCACGAAATCCACACGGCGCCCGCGAGTTCCGGTTCGTTATTATGAGCGCGACCGAAACCCGCGCACGGAGCCACGGCATGTGTGAGCAGCCGACCCCGGCCGTACAGGACTACTTGAAGGCGATTCACCAGCTGGGCGGTGCCGCCGAGGGCGTGCCTTCGGGCAAGATCGCCGCCGCGCTAGCGGTGAAGGCCCCGTCGGTTACCGGCATGTTGAAACGGCTGGCCGAGTCCGGGTGGATCGAGTACACGCGCGACACCGGGGCGCGCCTGACGCGGACCGGACTGTCGGAGGCGCTGCGCGTGATCCGCCGGCACCGCCTGGTTGAGCTGTTTCTGACGCAGGTGCTGAAACTCGACTGGAGCGAGGTGGACGCCGAGGCCGAAGCCCTTGAACACGCCATCTCGCCCCGCCTGGAACAGGCACTCGCCGACTACTTGGGCGAACCCCACGAAGACCCGCACGGGCACCTGATCCCGTCGCGCACGGGCGAACTGAAAGCCCGCGACCTGAAGCGGCTGTCCGAGTTCCGGGCCGGCGCCGTCGTCATGGTGCGCGAGGCCCAAGACGACGACCCGGACCGGCTCCGGCACTGGCGCGCCCACGGGCTGACGCCGGGTGCCCGGGTCCACATTCTCTCGTACCAAGAATTAGACGACCTGTTCGAAGTGGAAGTGGGCGGGCGGCTGATCCGGCTCGGTAGCGAGGGACTGAACGGCCTCCGGGGCGAGTTGGTGCCCGGGGCCGAAACGATCTAGTCTTTGTCAACTCGCTCCGGTCCGCTTTTGCCGCTTTCACCCGGCGCAATTCATGTGCAGAAAAAGCCGCTAGTTCAACCGCCCGCTACAGGCCATTTTTCCGCGCCATTCGGTTGACCGCGCCGACGCGTGACATACGGTTCGGGTGTTCTGGCTCGAACCTCACCCCAACAACTCGCCTCTTGACGAAGGGGAGTCAGCCTTGTTCCAGTTGCTCGCGTGCAACCTTGCATGCCTCGCCATCGCTGGCCTCTACTACACCTGGCGCGACGTCTACGTCCACCGCCGCCGCCGCGAAAAGCTCAACAACCGGGTAGCATACATGCTCTGGGTGGCGGCCAACCGAAACGATTGACAGCGCTGTGAAGGCAACGAGTCATGGGCGGACAGGAGCGGTCGGAACTTTGAACGGGGGACCGCCCTTATGCCCCTGAACCTGTCTCAGTGTGCCACTTGCGGGGGGCTGACGCCCCCCGCTCGCCTTTGATAAGATCACTTCAGTCGCGTTCACCTTTCTTGACTCCGCACCGGGGCCGATGTTCACTAAGCGAATCATTCCGTGCCTCGACGTGGACCGGGGCCGCGTGGTGAAGGGCACCAACTTCGTCGGCCTGCGGGACGCCGGCGACCCCGTCGAAGTCGCGCGTCGGTACGACGAGCAGGGCGCCGACGAACTGGTGTTCCTCGACATCTCCGCCAGCCACGAGGGACGCGCGATCATGCTGGAGATGGTGCGCAGCGTCGCGGAGCAAATCTTTATGCCGTTTACCGTCGGGGGCGGGATCCGCACGCTCGATGATGCCACGCAGCTGATCCAGGCCGGTGCGGAGAAGGTCAGCCTCAACTCGGCCGCGGTCAGGACGCCCGAACTGATCGCCCAGGTGAGCCACAAGTTCGGTAACTGTGCGACGGTGGTCAACATCGACCCGCGGCGCGTGCAGCGCGACGGCAAGGAGTTCTGGGAGGTGCACGTGAACGGCGGGCGCGTCGGGACCGGGCTCGAAGCGGTCGCCTGGGCGCGCCGCGTGGTCGAGCTCGGCGCCGGCGAGATCGTGCTCACGTCGATGGACGCGGACGGCACCAAGAACGGGTACGATATCCCGATGCTCGAGGCCGTGAGTCAAGCCGTGAACGTCCCGGTGGTCGCGAGCGGCGGCGCGGGCAGCCCCGAGCACCTGCGGCTCGCCTTCGAGTCCGGTGCAGATGCCGCACTTGCCGCGAGCATCTTCCACTACAACGAATATTCGATCCCCGACACGAAGGCGTACCTCGCGAGCAAGGGCGTCCCCGTGCGGCTCCGCTGAACGCGCCCGGTCATTTTCGTCTCCTGATCATCACACGAGGACATCGCGATGCCTCCTGCTTCGCCGCCGCCCCCGCCGCCCCCGCCCTACGTGCCCGTCGCGATCAACTCGCCGGAGCCGGGCTTGAAGGTCGCGGCTCTGCCCGCCGGAGAGCCGCAGATCAACCAGCTGTTCCGCACCGTGATGCTGCACAAGGGGTCCGACCTGCACCTGAAGGCCGGGCTCCCCGGGATGATGCGCCTCCGCGGCGTCATCCAGAAGATGAACACGCCGGCGCTCTCGCAGGAGACGCTCGAAAAGCTCATCTACCCGATTCTCAAAGAGAAGGACAAGAAGGTACTCGACGAGACGGGCGGGGCCGACTTCGCGCACGTCATCGGCAACGACGAGGCCCGCTACCGCGTCAACCTGATGAAGCAGCGCGGCCGGTTCGCTATGGTCGCGCGGCTGGTGAACCAGAGCATCCCGTCGTTCGACAAGCTCGGACTGCCCGCCACCATCGAGAAGCTGTGCCACTTCGAGCAGGGCATGGTGCTGCTGGCCGGCGTGACCGGGTCGGGCAAGAGCACCACCATCGCGTCGATGCTCGACTACATCAACACCAACGAGGCGCTGCACATCCTCACGCTGGAAGACCCCATCTTGTCCGAGAACACGAACTCGATGGGGTCTTCCAGCGTGAGGATGTGCAGCGCCTCGTTGGTGTTGATGTAGTCGAGCATCGACGCGAT
>JBJSXS010000157.1:0-4310 GCA_046086545.1 Gemmata sp. | reverse complement strand
CGTAACGTCCCGCGCTCGCCTTCGGCTTGCGGCTGACGTGTAGGGTCGCTTATGCGCTGCCTCGCCTCGCTCGCGCTCGTCTGGCTGGTGGCGCCTGGGTTCGGCGCCGAGCCGAAGCCGCTGGAGTTCAAGCTCACGTTCGACAAGGCCGCGTGCGCGGAGCCGTTCACCGGGCGCGTGTTCGTCACCTTCCGGAGCGACCCCGCGGCGCCGCCGGGCTTGAACTGGTTCAAGCCGGAGCCTGGCCTCGCGCGCGACGTGAAGAGCTGGGAGCCGGGGTCGCCGCTGTTCGTCGGCGCGCGGGACGTCGCGTACCCGGCCCCGCTCGCGAACCTCAAGCCCGGCAAGTACTACGTGTGTGCGGTCCTCGACCGCGACCTCGGCGGGTCCAGCTCCCTCGGCGCGGCCGGCAACGTGTTCTCCCGGCCGGTGCAGGTGGACCTCGACCCGAACACCTCCGGCACCGTCGAGTTGAAGCTCGATCAGGTCGTGGCGCCGCGCGAGTTCAAGGAGGCGCCCGAGGTCAAGCTGCTCGAGATCGAGAGCCGGCTGCTCACCCAGTTCGCGGGCAAGCCCGCGCGGCTCCGCGGGGGCGTGGTGCTGCCGCCGTCGTTCGCGAAGGAGCCGAACCGCAGGTACCCGGTCGTGTACGAGGTGCCCGGGTTCGGCGGGAACCACTTCGGCGCGTTCGCCCGCGCGACCGGCAAGCGCTGGGACGTGGGCGGCACGGACATGATCTGGGTCGTGCTCGACCCGAACTGCCGGCTCGGGCACCACGTGTTCGCCGACTCCGCGAACAACGGGCCCGTGGGGCGGGCGCTCGTCGAGGAGCTCGTCCCGGCGCTGGAGAAGCGGTTCCGCGGCAGCGGGGTGCGGTTCGTGACCGGGCACTCGTCCGGCGGGTGGAGCAGCCTGTGGCTCCAGGTGACGTACCCGGACACGTTCGCGGGGTGCTGGTCCACCGCGCCGGACCCGGTGGACTTCCGCGACTTCCAGCTCATCGACGTCTACGCGAAGGGCGCGAACGCGTTCACCGACGCGAAGGGCCAGGCGCGCCCGCTCGCCCGCGCGAACGGCAAGCCGGTGCTGTTCTTCAAGCCGTTCTCGGAAATGGAAGACTACATGGGCCGCGGCGGGCAACTCGGCTCGTTCGAGGCCGTGTTCAGCCCGCGCGCGCCGGACGGCGCGCCCCAGAAACTGTGGGACCGCAAGACGGGCGCCATCGACCCGGCGGTCGCGCGGGCGTGGGAGGGGTACGACATCCGGCTGGCGCTTGAGCGCAACTGGAACACCCTCGGCCCGAAGCTCGCGGGCAAGGTCCACGTCTACATGGGCGACGAGGACACGTTCTACCTCGACGGCCCCTCGCGGCTGCTGAAGAAGGCGCTCGCGGACCTGAAGAGCGACGCGGTGGTGGAACTGTTCCCGAACAAGGACCACAGCACCCTGCTGGACGCGGCCCTGCGGAAGCGGATCGGCGACGAGATGGCGGCCGCGCACCGGAAGCTCGCGGCGCCCGGGCGGTGACACGCGACGCGCTTCGCCGGTCGCACCGGTACGACCTGCCGCGCGCCCCGGGCAAGAAGCCGGTGCGTGGGTTCGGCAGCGCGTGACCGCCGGGCACGGCTCCGCCGGGGGTCACGTCGCGCGGCCGCTGCCCGGACGTGAGCTACACGATCTCGCCCAGGGGCGGCACCGGGGTCACGCCGTCCACGCGGAGCAGCCGCAGCCGGTCCAGTCGCAGCGCGCCCGGGCCTTCGACCTGCGACACGCGGAGCTTCACCTCGGTCTGGTGAAACAGGTGGAACGGCAGGTCGCGGGCGTTCGCCAGGAACCACCACGCGGTCACGTGCCACTTGCCGCGCACCGCCCGGTCGAAGCTCACCTCGAACGAAAGCGTCGCGCTCGCGTCGGCGTCGAGTTCGATCTCCGCGACGTGCCGGCCCGCGGGCAGTGTGACGCTCAGCTCGTAGGTGAGCGGGTCCGGCTGGAGCAGGTCCGAGCAGCGGAACTCCCGCGCGGGCTGCGGCGCGGCGCGGCGCGCGTAAGCGGTTTCGCACAGCCGGGCGCGGTGGATACACACCACGTTGCGGATCGAGGACCCGGGCGGGAAGTCGCCGGCCTCGCGGATGTTCTGGTACGACCCGCAGTCGAACACCTCGTAGCCGAGGCCGCGAACGAAGTCGATGGCGCGCATCTCGTGCGTGCGGTGCTCGAGGAGCAGGTGCGGGCGGTGCCGGGCGAGGCCGCGCGCGAAGCCCTTGAGCGCGTGCGCCTCCGCCCCCTCGATGTCCATCTTCACCACGTTCGGGACCAGCCCGTGGCGCTCGCAGTAGTCGTCGAGCGCGAGCGTGGGGACCGCGAGTTCCGTGGTGTCCGGGGGCACCGTGCCGGTGACCTCGGCCGCGGCCGGCACGCCGGCGGGCACGAACATCGTCACCCACTCGCCGGTCGTGTGCCACACCGCCGCGTGCGTGAGTTGGACGTTCCGCAACACGTTCGCGCTGCAGTTGTTCGTCAGCTTGGGCAGGATGTCCGGGTTGGCTTCGAACGCGCACACCAGCCCGCGCGGGCCGCACGCCCGCGCCATGACCTGGGCCAGCGCGCCGTCGAACGCGCCCACGTCGAAGCACACGTCGCCGGGCCGGATCAGGTCGCGCAGCGCCAGGCTCACGCCCGGCTCGGCGGCGACGTGCTCGTGCCACGCGGGGATGTCGCGCGTCAGCCACCCGGTCGCGGTGACGCGCCCGCTCAGCACGCTGCACAGGTGGTCGAACCGGTTGCGCCGCACCAGCCGCAGGTTGAACACCTTCAGCGCGGACTGCACGAGCGAGGTCGCGGTCTTCATCGGGCGGGGCTCCGCGGGGGGGAAGGCCGAAAACTTAATGCGAAATCCCGCGCGCCGACAAGCCCAACCGCGTTCGCGCTTCGTAGTGTGATACCAGTTCACCCGCCAGCACCCGCCCAATCCCTCTCTCGGAGCCGTGACCCCATGCGCCTGTTCGTGCTGCCGCTGTTCGTGCTCGCCGCCGGCCTCGCGGTCGGCCAGGAGAAGAAGCCCGCCGACAAGAAGGAAGCCCCGGTGGTGAAGCCCCGCGAGGGCAAGTCCGAAACGGTCAAGCTGTTCGACGGCAAGAGCCTCGACGGCTGGGAAGGGTATCAAGACCTCTGGTCCGTCAAGGACGGGGTCATCGTCGGCAAGAACACCGAGCCGCTGAAGTACAGCACGTACCTGCTCACGAAGGGCAAGTACAGCGACTTCCGGCTCACGTTCGCGTTCAAGCTGCTGCCCGGGTCCGAGATGCACTCCGGCGTGTCGTTCTGGGGCGAGGTGTGGCCCAAGGCGGACGGCAAGGTGACGGACCCGAAGAAGGACCGCTCCGAGCACACGTACAAGGGGCACCTGGTTATGTTCCCGAGCGGGTACGGCATGTACGACCTGTTCGGCCGCAACGGGCTGGGCGTGGACGGCGGCCCGGCGAAGAAGGTCGGCAAGCAGCACGACTGGAACGACATCGAGGTGCTGGCGCAGGGCAACCGCGTGCGCGTGGCGGTCAACGGCGTGCAGGTGGTGGACTGGCGCGACCCGAAGCCGGAGGCCGTCAAGGAAGGCCCGATCGGGCTACAACTGCACTCCGAGAAGGTGCCGCAGGAGCTTCACTGGAAGGGCCTGGTGCTGGAGACGTTCCCCAAGGAAGACAAGCTGCTGACGGTGAAGTGAGCCGCCCGGTCGGCGAACCGCGGCACGGTCAAGTGGCACCGGCTCTGTGACCGTCGCGGTTCGCCAACCGACCCCGTTCTGCGCGCACCCGGCCCGCGCTGCGACCGAGCGAGAAACAAAAGCGGCACCGCCGCGGGTCTGTGCCGCGACGCGCGCCACGCGCGAGTTCAATCCGGCAGGCCGACTCCGGGCGCCGACCGGGGTCGCGGTTTTCGGCTCCGTCATGAGGGCCGCCTGGCGCCGGTCCTTGTCGCCCACACGCTTCGCGGGCACACCGGAGCGCGACCTGCGCACATTGCCCGCAGGAGCCGCGCCCGTTTACAGTAACCGATTGGAGTGCGGGTCGCGTTCGTCACGCAGTACCGCGTCTCGAACGCGAAACTCGCGGCACGGGGTCTCGAACACGGCGCCGAGCACCTTCGTCAGGCGTGAAAGCACGCGCCCGCACGGGACGAATCGCCTGACGCGGAGCGGGAGCAGCCGCGCGGGCGACCCGGGGCGGATCAGAACAGGTCGTCGATGACGGCGTGGTTCTCGACCGCGGCCTTGATGTCGCGGTGGACGTCGGTGCGGAGCCGCAGTTTGCCCA
>JBJSXS010000156.1:0-2652 GCA_046086545.1 Gemmata sp. | reverse complement strand
TTGAGAAAGCACAGGTCGCCGTGGTGGTTGGCGACCTCCACCAGTTTCACCACCTTTCCGGTGCGGTCGGTCTTCACCAACTTCGTGGTGAAGCACCAGAAGATCGCGTCCTTCTCGTCGGTGCAGACACCCTGGAGGTGGTGTGGGTACGTCCCCTCACACGACACGGCCCCGAACTCCGCGGCACGGATCGTCGGGGACGGCAGCAGGGTCACACACGCCAGCACGGCCAAAGCGGTCTTCATCGCGGCTCCCTTCGGTGTGTCGGCACGCTCGACCCTACTTCTTCGCCGCCGCCCACTCGTAGCCCTTCTGCTTGCGGAAGCCGGTGACGACCACGGTGCTGTCCGCCCGGACGTCGACCACCGCGTACCCGTTGTTCTCGGCCCCCGACCCCTCGATCATGCCGACGAGGGTGCAGTAGTGGACGCCGCCGACGTCCTTGTAGTCGTTCTTGTGGCTGTGCCCCTGGAACACGCACAGCACCTTGCCCGACCCCTCCAGCACCTTCCGCACGTCGGCCGCGTTCTTGACGCCGTAGTCGTTCGCCACGTCCAGCCGCTGGTGCGCGAGCACGACCACCTTCTTGTCCGTGCCCTTGAGATCTTCCTTGAGCCAGTCGAGTTCGGCCGCCGGGACGTTGGCGTCGGTCCACTTCGAGTTCTTCCGCCCGTACGGCTTGCCGTCGCTGCGGAAGCAGGCGTCGAGGACGACGAAGTGGACCCCGCCGGAGTCGAACGAGTAGTACGACTTCTTCTGCCCGACGCCGCCCAGGAACTCGTCCTTGGTGAGCGTGTCGACGCAGTGGTTGCCCAGGACGTAGTGCCGGTCCTTCGCGATCGCGGAGAACTCCTTGTCCACCCGCTTGAGGTACGCGAGTTCGGTCTCGACCGCGTCGGCGGCGTCGATCAGGTCGCCGAGTTCGACCACGAACGCCGGCCTCTCCTTCTCGAACCGCCCGGCGGCCTCGGCGAGTTTATCCAGCGTCTCCCGGTAGTAGCGGGTGCCGGCGGCCGGCTTGTCGGCGTAGTGCAGGTCCGTGATCAGCCCGAACCGCACACCGTCTTTCGCCGGTTGCTCGCCGCCATGCAGTCGACGGTTGAACGCGGGACCGAGGCCGGCGAGGACGAGTGAGCCGCCCGTGAGGAAGGCCCGCCGCCCGACGAGGGTTGAGTTCGGGTTCGACATGGTTTGCCTCGGAGGGAGGGGTGGCTAGTGGTTTACACGCTCCCGGCCTGGCCCGGCCAGTGCGACCGCCGTCCGCCTACGGTTCGGGAAGCGGGTTCGCGGAGAACGCGTGCCCGGCGGACGCGGCTTGTTCACGGTCCGGGTCGCTTGCCTTCTGGTTGCTGCCACGGCACCTGACCGCCCCTCTGGACGTGCTTCCGCAGGGCGGCCGACATCTCGGCCAGCACCTTCTTCTCCTTCGCGGCGAGGTCCGTCGTCTCCTTCGGGTCGGCTTCGAGGTCGTACAGCTCCGGCGGTGCGAACGGGCTGTCCTGGAGCAGCTTCCACTTGCCCTTGCGCACCGCCTCGATGGTCTTGCCGCCGTACGCCGCACCGCCCTCCCGCCGGACGAAGTACACCTCGCGGTTCTTGGTGTCCTCCCGCTCCCCGCGGAGCGTCGGCAGGAAGCTCACGCCGTCGATTCCTTGCGGCGGCTTCACCCCCGCGACGTCGCAGACGGTGGGGAAGATGTCCATCGTCAGGGTGAGCCGGTCGGTGCTCGTGCCCGGCTTCACGACGCCCGGCCAGCGAACGACGCCCGGCACCCGCAACCCGCCCTCGTACACGTGCTGCTTGCCCGACCGCCACGGCCCGTTATTCGCCCCGTACGCCGTGACGCCGCCGTTGTCCGAGGTGAAGATCACGACGGTATTCTTCGCCAGCTCGGTTCGGTCGAGGGCGTCGAGCACCTGGCCGATCCCGTCGTCCATGTGCTCGATCAGGGCGACCAGCTTCGCACGGGTTTCCGCCGTCTTCGGCTCTCGCTTCTTCACCCTGTCGAGCCACTCGGCGGGCGGCTGGAGCGGGTCGTGCGGGGCGTTGTACGCCAGGTACAGGAAGAACGGCTCCTTCTGCCTGGCTCGCTCTTCGAGGTACTCGACCGCCCAGCCGGTGAACAGGTCCGTCGCGTGCCCCTTCGGGTCGATCTCCTTACGGCCGTCGCGCATCAGATTCAGCCCGTTGCGCCGGTGGGTGGCGTAGTCGTCCATCATGTCGCCCAGGAACCCGCGGAAGACACCGAACCCGCGGTCCGTGGGCGTGTTCGGGGACGAGATGCCGAGGTGCCACTTGCCGACGATCGCGGCGTGGTAGCCCGCGGGCTTGAGCACCTTCGGGAGTAGCACCGCGTCCGACGAGAGCCGGCCCCAGGAGTTGTCCGGCCGCTCCTCGCGGATGACGCCGGGCACGCCGACGCGGTCTGGGTAGCACCCGGTCAGCAGGGCCGCCCGCGTGGGGGAGCACACCGGCGAGTTGGCGTAGAAGTTGTCGATCGCGACCCCCTCCTTGTAGAGGCAGTCGATGTGGGGCGTGCGGACGTCCTTCGTGCCGAACGCCGAGTAGTCCCCGCGGCCCTGGTCGTCGGACAGGATCACGAGCACGTTCGGGCGGTTCGTCGGGTCCGCCGCGGGAGCGAGGGCGGCGAAG
>JBJSXS010000155.1:0-7652 GCA_046086545.1 Gemmata sp. | reverse complement strand
ACGCCGCCGCGTTCTCCGCGGTGCCGGCGGCCGGGAAGGACGCGGGCTGGCCGGTGCCGGTGCTGGTGACCGACTACCCGCAGGCCGCCGAGCAGGAGCCGAACGACGACCCCAAGAGCCCGAACAAGCTCGCGGTTCCGGGGGGCGTGTCGGCGCGCTTCGACAAGGCGAAAGACCTCGACCACTTCGCCATCGCGGGCAAGAAGGGGCAGAAGCTCGCGGTGTCCGTCTCGACGTTCGAGGTGAACTCGCCGGCCGAAGTGCTGGTGCGCGTGCTCGATGCGAAGGGCGCCGAGGTCGCAAAGAGCAACCCCGCGGCCCCGGCGAACCGGTTCGAGTTCACCCCGGCGGCCGACGGCGAGTACGTCCTCGCCTGCGAGCACCTGAACTTCCTGCACGGCCCGAACGAAATCTACCTGCTCACGGTCGTCCCGGCCGGGCCGGACGTGACCGTCGCGGTGGCGCTCGATCGCGCCGAGGCGCCCGCCGGCGGTGCGACCGCCGTCATGGCCACGGTCACGCGGCTGAACGGCTACGCCGGCCCGGTCGAGTTGAGCATCGACGGCGACGCGGCGCTGAGCGGCAAAGTGACGCTGCCCGCGGGGCAGACCATCGCGTTCGTGCCGCTGGAGGTGAAGCCGGGCACGAGGGCCGGCGCGTACCCGTTCCGCGTGAAGGCGACCGCGACCGCCGACGGCACCACCGTCACGCGGTACGGCACCCTCACGGACGCGGTGAAGGCGAGCCTGGGCGGCATGCCGAACCCGCCGCTGGAGTTGCTCGACCGCTGCGCGGTCGGCGTGGTCGAGAAGCCGGCGTTCGCGCTCAAGATGACCTTCGATCCGGTCGCGGTGGAGAAGGGCAAGACGGGCAAAATTCTGCTCGAAGCGACCCGCGGTGAGGGGGCCGACGGCGACATCGCCGTCGCGCCGCTGTTCGTGCCCCCGACGGTCGTGCCCGCGGTGAAGCCGATCACGAAGGGGCAGACCAAGGGCGAGATCGGCCTCACGGTGCAGGCCGCGGCGCCCGCGGGGCCGACGCCGCTGGTGTTCCGTGCGACCACGAAGGTGGGCGGCAAGGACCACGCGTTCACGGTGCTCGGCACGCTCGACGTGACCGAACCGAAAAAGGGCGGCGAACCGAAGAAAGAGGAGCCGAAGAAGGACAAGAAGTAGGGGCGCGGCCGCGCGCCCGGCCCGGCCCGGCACGGTCAAAGTGGCCGCTTGTGCGCTCGCTCCCGCTCCCCTTCCGCGAGAGGGCGAACCGTGCGGCTCACCCCGCGTACCCGGTCTCGCGGAGTAGGTCCGCGGTCAGCACGAACGGCGCCGGCGGGATGCTGTCCAACCGGAAGCGTGGGACCAGTTCGCGCGCCCGGGCCGGCTCCGGGCGGTCGAGCCAGCCGCACGACCACGCGAGCAGGCCCACCAGCGCCTCCGGCTCGACCCCGGCGTCGCGCAGCGCCCTCAGGCGCGTGTCGCCGTGCCGCTTCGCCAGCCGGCGCCCGTCCTCACCGACCACCAGCGGGACGTGCGCGAACGCGGGCGGGGTCAGCCCGAGCGCGCGGTACAGGAGCAGTTGTCGCGGGGTGGACGGGATCAGGTCGTCCCCGCGAACCACCTCGGTGACGCCCGTCGCGGCGTCATCGACCACCGCCGCGAGCTGGTACGCGGGCGTGCGCGCCGACTTCCACACCACGAAGTCGCCGCCGGCGCGCGCGGGGTCGACGCGCTGCTCGCCCGCGAACCGGTCCGTGAACGGCGCGCTCGTGGTGACGCGGAAGCGCCAGGCGAACGCCTTCCCCTCGCGCTGAAGCTGAATCGCGTCGGCCGCGCTCCGGTGCGCGCACGTCCCGGGGTAAGTCACCTCTTCGCCCGCGTGCGGCGCGCTCGCGGCGGCGGCAATGTCCGAGCGCGTGCAGGTGCAGGGATAGACCAACTCCGCGCGCCTCAGCGCCTCCAAGGCGGCCCCGTGTTCGGGGAGGCGCCGCGTCTGAACCGTCACGTCGCCGTCCCAGTCGAGGCCGAGCCAGCGGAGGTCGTCTTCCGCTTGCGCCGCCGCCCCAGACTTGACGCGCGGCGAGTCGATGTCCTCGATGCGGAGCCGCACCGCGCCGCCCTGCGCGCGGGCCGAGAGCCACGCGACGAGGTACGTGCGCGCGTTCCCGACGTGCTGCGCGCCGGTGGGTGAGGGCGCCAGTCTGCCGATCACGGTTGACATGCGCCCATCCTATCGGCCCGTTAGGGGTTGTGCGAACCGGGCGGGGACGTCATCATCCGGCCGGCCCGCGCCACTTCTGCCCCCAAGGAGCGTGCATGTCCGGTCGACCAAACCTGCGTTCCGCTTTGTTCGGGCTGCTGGCCGCAGCGCTCGCCGCACCTGCCGCCGCCCAGGGGTCGCGCACCGCCGCGCCCATGGCGCGGGCGAAGGCGACCGTCGGGTTCTCCGGTAACGACGCGTCCCTGCGGTGGGGCGCGGAGCCGACCGTGCCGGCCCCGGTGCCGCCCGAGCTGCCCGTGCCGACAGTGGTCCGGTCGGAGCCGGCGTCACCGGCTCGGCCCCCGGCCGTCATTCGGACGGGCTTCGACCCGGTCGGAGCGGCGCCGGTGCGACAAGTGGTCGCGATGGCCGGCGGGTGCGGGCCCTACCGCGCGCCGGCGCCGCCGCGCGCGTTCGCGGCGCCGCCGAATCAACTGTTCACGTGCGGCGACTCGTCCTGCGTTCAGGTGGTGGTCGCGACCGCGGACGCGCCGACGCCGGTCCCGGCGCGCGCGCCGTGCCCGCTCCCCGGGAGCGAGCCCAGCCCGCTGCTCGGCACGTGGTACCGCGAGGCGCCCGGCATGGTGATCGCCGCCACGTTCACGCGCGACGAACTGAAGCTGTGCGTCACCCAGCGCGTCGACGGTTCCGCGGCCACCCTCACCGCCACCGCGCATTACACGCTGACGAAGGACGGGCTGGTGTACGGGGCGGTCACCGGCACCGAAGTGGGCCTGAAACGCGAACCGAAGGCCGGCGCCTCGCGGCTCGCCGGTGAGGTGGCCGACCTCGCGGCGGCCGCGCAGGCATTCGTGGACGCCCCGCTCTCGTTCCGCACGAAAATGACCTCGGCCGGTCTCATGGTCAGCGGCCTCAAGTGCGGCGAGCGGCTGGCGAAAGACGAGGCCGCGCTGCTGTGCGGGATGTTCACGTGCGCGAGGGACGGCCGCGTGCCCGAACCGGCAGAACTGAAGGACAGCACCGGGCGCGCCGAGCGCCGCGGGGCGCCGGCCGACGAGACGGTCGAACGCGTGGGCGTCGATTTTGGCCCCGTTCCCCCCGCGGGCGTCCCGGTTCTACCGGAGGCGCTCGTGCCACCGGGCCTCTCGAAGATTCCGCACGTGAACGACCTGTTCAAGAACGTCGGGCCGGCTCAGCCGGTGTGCCCGGCGCCGCAACCGGCTCAGCCGGTCGGGGCCGGCGCGCCGGGCGATTCGACCAGGCAACTCGCGGTCGATGCGTTCGGTCAACTGCTCCAGCAGAGCGGCGTGATCAAGCCCGCCGGCGTCGCGGGCGTGGTGGCGCTGCCCGGCCCGCAGCACCTCCCGCCGCCCCTCGCGCTGCCGGGCCAGCCGAGTGCGCCGGTAGCGGCCGCGGGTGCGGTCCAGAACGCCCCGCCGACCGTGTGGTACCGCGACGTGGGCGGCAAGCAGTGTGTGGTGCGGCTGTCGCCGGACCACCTGACGCTGACCGTCAGCGAGGCGCACGAAGCCAGCGGCAAGGTTTCGACCGCGAGCCTCGTCATCACCGCGGACTACCACATGGCCCGCGACGGCCGCACCGCGGTGGGCCTCATCACGAGCGTGGACCTGACGTTCGAGGGCGAGTTCCCGCCGGAGGACTCGAAGCCGTTCTTCGGCATACTGCGTGAGCTTCAGAAGGCGCTGGAGGACAAACCGTTCGCGCTGACGCTGCGGTCCTACGACGACGCGCTGGTGATCGGGAGCGTGCGGATGCCCGCCGTGTCTGACCGGCTGGAGGTGCAGGCGGCCGGATACATGGCCGGGCGGTACAAGAGCGCGGGCGACAAGGCGCCCAAGCCGAAGGTGTGGGCCCCCGCCGCGCCGACCGGCGGCCCGCTCCCGCCGCGGTCGGTTCCGGCCCCGCGCGTCATCCCGTCGGGCGGCGCGGAGCCGTGCCCCGCGCCGGTGTACGAACCGTTGAAGCCGGCCCCACAGATGCCGCAGCCGATCCCGCCCGCGGTGTCGCTCAGCGACGGGGCGAGACCGGCGCTGACGGTTCCGGGCGGCCCGCCGGACCGGTACCCGGGCGCCCCCACCCAGAAGCCGCTGAACGAGTCGGACGGCCCGCGCCAGATTCGGAAGGAACGGGAGCGGCTCTGTTCGGCCGCCCGGCCGTCCGGGCTCGCGCGCGAGCGCGCTCAAGGCGGCATCAACTGAGGGGGTCGGCAGCGTGAAGAAACCGAACGGCCGGCGAAGCCCCGCTTCGCCGGCCGTTCCCTTTGCGCGGGCGCCTCATACGACAACGCGATGACGCTTGCGTTCCGCCACCGGCCCGTGCCCGACTCCGCGCTGGCCCGGTGGGACGCGCGGTGGAAGCTCGCGGCCGTGCTGGTGGCCGTCGGCGCGGTCGCGTCGCTGAACCGCCTCGCGCCCGCGGGCGCGGCCCTGGCTCTCGGCGTCGCGCTGCTCGTGTTCGCGAAGTTGCCGCCGGGGTGGGTGCGGTCGCGGCTGCTTCTGTTCGCGGCCGGCGCGCTGCCGTTCGTTCTCGTCCTGCCGTTCGCCCTCGAAGGGGAGGGGTGGGACGTCGGCCCGGTCCGGCTCTCCGGGCGCGGCCTGGCGGCGGGGGCCGCGGTGCTGTGCCGGGCGCTGGCCGTCGGCTGCTTCGCGCTGCTGTTGGTGGGCACCGCGCCGCTGCACCACACCCTCGCGGCGGCGCACAAGCTGAAGGTGCCAGGGCTGCTGGTGCAGATCGCCCTGCTGGCGTACCGCTACGCGTTCCTGCTGGCCGATGAGATGCGCCGCGTCCGGGTCGCGATGCGGACGCGCGGGTTCCGGGTGCGGGCGTCGCGGCACGGGTACCGGTCGTTGGGCCACGCGGCCGGCGCGCTGCTGGTGCGCGGCGCCGAGCGCGCCGACGGCGTCGCCGCCGCCATGCGGTGCCGCGGGTTCGGCGGCCAGTTTCACTCGCTCAGCGCGTTCACGACGCGATTCGCGGACGCGCTCGGGTTCGTCGCGCTGGCGGCCGCTACGATAGCCCTAGTTCTCTGGGACCGGCTGGGGCTTTCGTGACGCCGCACGCACTCGCGATCCGCGACCTGTCGCACCGCTACGCGGACGGACGCGTCGCGCTCGACGGCCTGTCGTTCGCGGTGGACGCGGGCGGGTGCGTCGCCATCGTCGGGCCGAACGGCGCCGGCAAGACCACCCTCTTCCTGCGCCTCTGCGGCGTCCTCGCGGGGCGGCCCGGGCAGGCGGTCGTCGGCGGCCTGGACCCGGCGGTGGCCGACCACCGGAAGAAACTCCCCGGGGTGGTCGGGGTGGTGTTCCAGAACCCGGACGACCAGCTTTTCAGCCCGACCGTTCTGGAGGACGTGGCGTTCGGCCCGTTGAACACCGGGGCCGCGCCGGGTGAGGCCCGGCGCCTCGCGCACGAGGCGCTCGCCGCGGTGCGGATGGGCGACGCGGGCGAGCGCGTACCGTTCCAGCTCTCGGGGGGCGAGAAGCGGCGGGCCGCCCTGGCCGGTGTGCTCGCGATGCGCCCGTCGGTGCTGCTGCTCGACGAGCCGAGCATGTTCCTGGACCCGCGCGGCCGGCGCGAGCTGATCGACGTGATCCGCACCCTTCCGGGCACCAAGCTCATCGCCACCCACGACCTCGATCTGGTTCTGGACCTGTGCCCCCGGGTGCTGGTGCTGGACGCCGGCCGACTCGCCGCCGACGGCCCTGCGGACAGGCTTCTGGCCGACGCCGACTTGATGGAGCAGCACGGGCTGGAGGTGCCCTACCGACTGCGGCGGTCGTGATTTCAGGACCTTTGCCCCCCGCTTCGCATCGTATAATGAACCGCACACCGCGCTCTCAACACCACGACAGACACCATGCCTGCCACCCTGCTCGCCGAGCCGCCGCTGAACCCGGTCCACGAGATCTTTCACGTCGATCGCGTTCTGAGACCGGACGAGGTGACGCCCCGGCGCCGGCACAAGATCATCGCGGTGCTGCCCGCGTACAACGCGGAGCGGACCCTCGCGGCCACCATCGCCGATTTCCCGCCCGGCAGCGTCGATGAGATTCTGCTCGTGGACGACGGCAGCAAGGACAACACCGTCGCCATCGCCCGCGAGATGGGCCTGACGGTCATCGTCCACCAGAAGAACACGGGCTACGGCGGGAACCAGAAGACGTGCTACCGCTACTGCCTGGAGCAGGGGGCCGACGTGGTGGTCATGATCCACCCGGACTACCAGTACGACGCGCGGGTGATCCCGCACGCGGTCGGGATGATCGAACTGGGCATCTGCGACGTGATCCTGGGCAACCGCGTGCGGAGCCGGGCCGAGGCGCTGAAGTGCGGGATGCCGTGGTGGAAGTACGTCAGCAACCGCGGCCTCACCGCGCTCGAGAACCTGATGCTCGGCCAGAACCTCGGTGAGTTTCACTCGGGGTTCCGCGTGTACCGGCGGCAGGTGCTGGAGACGATCCCGTTCGAGCGCAACAGCGACGACTTCGTGTTCGACACGCAGTTCCTGGTGCAGGCTGTCCACTTCGGGTTCCGGCTCGGTGACATCCCGGTTCCGGTCCGGTACTTCGACGAGGCGAGCCAGATCAACTTCCGCCGCAGCACGAAGTACGGGGTCCAGACGCTCACCACGTTGAGCAAGTACTGGACGAACAAGCTGCGGCTGTGGCGCAGCGACCTGTTCAGGCCGAAGGCGTGAGGCGGCTCAGTCCCGGTAGAACGCGGCGCCGGTCGCGAGGCCCGCACCGCCGCCGAGCGCGACGATGATGGGGGCGATTTCGTTCGACAGGTCGCCCTTCGTGATGCTCAGCCAGGTGAGAGCGACGCTCAGGATGACGAACGCGATGCCGGCCAGCATCAGCGCCACCCGAACGGCCGAGAAGAGGGAAGGGGTCGTGTCCGCGAGCCGGACCGCGTTCGGGGACGCTCCCGGTTCGTCGCCCCGCGCGGCGACGCGCACGGAGGCGGCGTTGAGGGCCCCGCACGTCAGGCCCGTGACGAGCGTGACCGCGGCGGCCCCACACATCGCGAGCGGGAACCACGCCAACACCTGACCGACCTGAACGGTCTGCTCTTCCCAAACGTGGAACCGCGCGGCCGCAACATCGTCCGGCAGGACGAACCACATCAGACCGGGCAGGAACGCGCACACCAAGTACCCGACGACCCATGTCAACAGGCTGTCGAGGCTGAACGGGGCGCGCATGGCTCACCGGAAGGGGCCGGTACGGGCGGACGCCCGGGCGAGAGAAATGGTATCGCCCGCGCATCCCGGCGTCAGCCCGTGTCCGTCACCCGGCGGCGCGGACCAGCCACGGCTTCGGGAGCGGTTCGCGGTCCGGCTGAACGAACTTGGCCTTCGCCTCGTCCGAAAAAAGGACTTCGGGCGAGTAGTGCGCGAGCAGCGCCGACAG
>JBJSXS010000154.1:0-3281 GCA_046086545.1 Gemmata sp. | reverse complement strand
TGAAGGTGCTGGCGACCGCGTACTGCCCGGCGACGAAGGCGAACGAGCCGATCGTGTGGACGGTCGAATACGGCAAGGGACGGATCGTCCACACGCCGATGGGCCACGACGTGTTCGCGATGAGCTGCGTCGGGTTCGCCACCACGCTTGGCCGCGGCACGGAGTGGGCCGCAACCGGCAAGGTCACTCTGGGGATCCCCGAGAACTTCCCGACCGCGGACAAGGCCAGTCAGTTCCCCGCCGAGAAGAAGTGATTCGCCGCAGACAACCTCACCACGGGTCAGCCATGACGCGCCAACTGTTCGCCGTGTTCGCGGTCCTCGCCTCTTCCGGTGCCGCACTCGCGGGCCACACACGCCCGGGGTACGTCGATGGCTGCCAATCGGCTGACGGCCGGTACGTCGTCACCGCCGAGTCGAAGAAACAGCCCGACGGCAAGGACGGCTGGGAGTTCACCTGGAAGGACACCAAGACCGGGACCACGCATAAGGGCTGGCTCGTCGGCCTGCCGTACGGCCTCGAACACTTCAAGGTCGCGTACGCGCACATCTTCGTGCCCCCCGGCGGCGAGACGTTCGCCGTGTTCCAGACCGCGAACTGGACCGGGGCCGGCAGCAAGCCGCCCGGCGGTAAGGAGAAGGAAGTTAACCAGAACCCGCCGGACGAGTTCAAGAAGTACGCGGGGTTCGCGGACCGCATCGTGATCTACAAGAAGACCGGCGAGGTGGTTAAGCGCATCGCGCTGAACGACATCCTGAAGCCGAACGAGTGGGTGTACGTGAACTGGGTGCAGGGGAACCTGTACTGGCTGAGCGAGTACCCGGACGTGATGAAGGGCGGCGAACCGCCGCGGTGCGGGTACCGCTACTTCCGCGTGTCGCCGGACTACAGCGTGCTGGAGTTCACCGTCGGCCCGAACAGCGACGCGGTCCACAAGGTGAAGGACTTGGGTGCCGACGTGGTGAACTACCGCCGCCCGGTGTACGTCTCGCTCACGGACGGCACGTTCCTCGACAAGAAGCCGACCGAGAAGGACAAGACTCCGGTGCGGCCGTTCGTCGGCGATCTGGGGAAGCGCGGCGACGACATGAAGAACTATGTGCCGAGCCTCGACCCGGTGCGAGTCGCGGGGAAGGTGCTCCCCGCGACCGGAAAGTAATCTCAGCCCAGCAGTTCGCTCACCACCCCGGCCCGGTTCACGTCCTACAGGCCGGGCTTGGCACGCCGTGGGTCAGCCCTTCTTCTTCGGGGGAGCCTTCTCTTCCTTGTCGTCGTCTTTCTTCTTGGGAGCGGCCTTCTCCTCCTTGTCATCACCCTTCTTCTTGGGAGCGGCCTTCTCGTCCTTGTCATCGTCTTTCTTCTTGGGAGCGGCCTTCTCACCTTCCTTCTTGTCCGCGCCGGCTACCTTTCCACTGGCGTCGAGAGTCAACTTCGACTTGATACCCTTACCGTCTTGCACCTCGATCTTGAACTGCACGGTACCTTCATCCACCTGCTGTTCGGCCTTTGTCACCTTGCCCTTGGTCGTCTTCTCGGCGATGGCGATGGCCTCGGCCAAGCTGATTGCCTTGACGGCCGGCTTGCTGCCCTCGCCGGTGGGCTTGGTGCTGGGCTTCTCGGGTTCGCCGCCCGGCTTCGGCTTGGGCTTGTCGCCGGTGGGCTTGACCGGTTCGCTCGTCGGCTTCGGCTTGTCGGCCAGTTGCAGGAGTTGTTTCAGCACCTCCGGTGGGAGTTTGCTGGCGTCGATCTGGATCACGATGGGCTTAACGGGCTCCGCGCTCGGTTGCGGCTTCTTGACGTTCTCGCCCTTCTTGTCGTCGGCTAGGGCGGCCGGCGATCCCACGAACCCGAGGCCCAGTGCGAGTACGAACAGCGCTCGACCAGTCGCAAACATGGCTGACTCCACAGTAGAGGAAGAAATCTGGGGCGAACCGTCCCTCCATAATGTAATGCCACGAACCGGGCGATCGGGTCCGCGAATTGTCGCAACTCACGCCATCAGGTCCGCGACTACCCCGGCCTGGTTCACGTCCTTGAGACCGGGGTCGGGCACACCGAACTTGTCGGTCGGCTTGCCGACGGCGTGCAACAGCGTGCAGTACAGGTTCGCCATCGTCCGGTGCGACTTCGTGCCGTACGCGGGGAACTGCAAGTAGCGCCCGCGGGTCTTGAGCTTGCCGGCGAGGTCGCCGAGCATCACCACCGGCCACTCGCGGAGTTGCGGGTGGTGTCCGTCGCCCGAGTCGCTCAGGTACACGATGACGGTGTTGTCGAGCATCGTGCCGTTGCCTTCCTTCACGCTCTCCAACTTCTTCGCCAATCCGGCGATCAGCTTGCAGTGGTACTGCCTCACCGCGACGAAGCAGTCCTCGTAGGTCTTGCCCGGCACGCCGCCGCCGTGGCCGTAGTGGTGGCCGCCGACGGGAATCCCGAGTTCGGGGAACGCCGGGAAGTGCTGCCCGCCGCCGCCGGAGGTGAGCAGCACCGTGTTCGTCAGCCCGGTGATGAGGGCCGCCGCGGCGATCTCGAACTGGGACTCGAGGCGGTTCGTTTCCGTCGGCTTGGCGAACTTCTGGTCGAGATTCGGGGCGTGCGTCTTCAGGTCGCCCTTGATCGTGTCGATCTTCGCCTGCCGGTCGCGGAGGTTCTCGAACGCTTCGAGATACTGGTCGAACTTGGCCTTCTCGTCGCCCACGAGTTGGTCTCGCGTGCGCTTCACGTCGTCGGCCATGAAGTCGAGCAGGTTGGTGCGGCGGTCGAACGCGGCGCGGCTGTTCCCGCCCGCGACGCTACCGAACAGCGCCTTGAACGCGAGCTCGGGGCTGCACTGCACCGGGTTGGCCTTCCCCGGACCCGCCGCGGAGAGTTGGTAGTTCAGCGTCTGGTCGAGCTTCTCGGCCATTCCCAGCGCGACAGATGGCATGATGCCCGGGTTCGCCTCGCCGACGGCGCAGTCGATGGTCTGCGCCATCGGCCCCTTGTTCGCCGGGTAGCAGCCGAGCGCACCGTGGTTGGCGGAGTGGTCCGAGAGGGCAATGCGCCCCGACAACCCCTGCACGAGCGCCAGCCGGTCCTTGAACGGCGTGAGCGGATCGAGCGCCGCGTGAAGCGTGCGGTCCTTCAGCGACACCTCTTCCAGTTTGTCGTTCTCGTGCTTGCCGTTCTTGGGCCGCTGAAGGCCCGAAGGCATGAGGTGCGCGGGGCTCATCCCGTTGCACTGCATCACGAACACGACCTTCTTGCGGTTGGCGGACTTCGTGTCGCCCGCCGCGTGCGCGGCC
>JBJSXS010000153.1:0-15034 GCA_046086545.1 Gemmata sp. | reverse complement strand
CGAGGACGAGGTGCGCATCGAGGTCGGGCCGTTCGAGTACGAAATCATGGTGCCCGAGGCGGTGCGCCGACAGATCCAGATGCGGGTCGGCCAGCCCGTCACGTTCCACATCACCGAGTACCTCGAGGGCAACTCGTCCGGCAACCGGTTCGTCCCGCGGCGCGTCGGGTTCCTGTACGAGCACGAGCTGGAGTTCTTCGAGCTGTTCTGCACGGTGGACAAGATCGGCGTGAAGAAGGCGCTGAAGGCGATGGCGTTCTCGGTCAAGACCATCGCCGACGCGATCGGCCGGCAGGACTCGAAGTGGCTCTCGGCGCTACCCGGCGTCGGCCCCGCGACCGCGGAGCAGATCGTCGCCACGCTCAAACGCAAGGTGACGAAGTTCACGCTGCTGAGCACCCCCTCCGCCGAGAGCGCAACGCCGGACGCCGTGGTCGATGAGGACAGGCCCGCGGGGAAGAAGGCGAAGGCGAGGAAGGCAGCCGAGGGGCCCGCCGCACCGGAACCGCCGGCGGCCGCGCCCGCCGGCCAACTGATCGAGGACGTTTACCAGGCGCTCATGGGCGTCGGGCTGAACCCCATGGAGGCGCGCAACAAGCTCGACGGGCTGCTGACGTGCGGCAAGCCGTTCCGCTCGATGCAAGAGGCCATCACGCTCATTTACGCGCACCAGAAGGGGTGATGCGATCGCGACCCGGCACGAACCGACACCCAGACGGAGACCGGTACAGAGAAAGGGCGGCCACCACCGGCCTCACAAAGCACGACGCGGCGGCGCTTCTTGCATTCGCGTCGCGCTCCCCGCGACACCAAGAAATTCGAGTACGAACACAAGGCCGAAGCACAAGCCCTTTGGGATGTTTGTGCCTGACTCGAACGGCACTTGGGAGCGGAACTGCAGGACCGGTTCTGGAAAGCGCTGCTCGCCGACGCGCACACAGCTGGCTCCAGACAGGCAAGACGAGTAACCGCACACAGGAACTCAACGATGGCCCGCGAGAAGGTGATTACGACCGTTCCGGTCGAGGACGTGAAGCACGACGCGGCGCTGCGGCCCAAGCTGCTCAAGGAGGTCATCGGGCAGCGGAAGGTGGCCGAGCGGCTGGAGATCGCGGTGCGCGCGTCCCGGAAGCTCAACGAGCCGCTCGGGCACATCCTGTTCGACGGCCCGCCGGGGCTGGGCAAAACCACCTTCGCCACGGTGCTGCCGAACGAACTCGGCACGTCGATTCAGATGACCAGCGGCCCGGCGCTCTCGAAACCCGCGGACCTGTTACCGTTCCTGACCAACCTCGATGAAGGGTCGGTGCTGTTCATCGACGAGATCTACCGGATGCCGCGCGTGGTGGAGGAGTTCATCTACCCCGCGATGGAGGACTTCCGCATCGACATCGTGCTCGGCGAGGGCATGAGCGCGCGGACCATCTCCATGAGCCTCAAGCGGTTCACGCTCATCGGCGCGACGACGCGCAGCGGGATGCTGTCGGGGCCGATGCGCGACCGGTTCAAGATGCACGAGCACCTGGAGTTCTACAGCACCGAAGAACTCGCCACCATCGTCCGCGTGAACGCGGCGAAGCTCAACACGCCGATCACGCCGCAGGCCGCGCTCGAACTCGCGCGCCGGAGCCGCGGCACGCCGCGCGTGGCGAACTCGCGACTGCACTGGACCCGCAACTACGCGGCTGCGCTCCACGACGGCACCATCACCGAACCCATCGCCAAGGAGGCTCTCGACAAGGCCGAAGTGGACGGCGACGGGCTGGACAAGAACGACCGCAAGTACCTCGAAACCTTGGTCGACCTTTACGGGGGCGGCCCCACGGGGGTGGAGGCGCTCGCGGCGACGATCAACCTCGCGTCCGACACGCTCTCCGACGAGATCGAGCCGTACCTGTTGCGCGAGCAGTACATCACGCGCTCGCCGCGCGGGCGCGTCGCGATGCCGCGGGCCTACACCGCGCTCGGAAAGGCCCCGCCGCGACCGAAGCCGGAGGACCGCTCGGTGGCGCTGTTCGAGTAGATTCGGGCGGGGTTCGCCGGCCCCGGACCGGGCGGCGCGGAACCGTTCTGGGGCTCGATGTGTACCCCAGGCGCGGACCCCCCGGTGCCGTCGCTTCTTGGGGGGCACGCGCCGCGAGCTGTACCGGCTCGCGGAAGCAGTCGCTCAGGCCCTTCGCCTCCTCCTCGGCCGGAGCCTCCGCGTTGACGGGAGGGCGTACCGCGGGCCGCGGTTCTACCGCCCGCTGCCGCTCATCGAGCGGCCGAACGCGGCGGGCCGCCGCGCGGAAGCCTCAGGTCGTCGGCCCGCTCTTGATGGTCGGCACCACGAACACAATGGTGCAGACGCCGACCAGCGCCAGCCCGCCGATCACGCACTTCACCCACACGGGCAGCCCGCCGAACGCGATGCTCAGGCTCACCACCGGCACCACCAGGCACACCGCGAACACCTTGACCGGGCGGCGGATCCCGCGGTGCTCCTCCCAGTCGCGCAAGAGGCGGCCGAAGATGGGCGACCGCTTGAGCCACCGCTCCAGGCGCGGCGACGAGCGCGAGAAGCAGTAGCTGGCCAGCAGCACCCACGGGGTGGTGGGCAGCCCAGGCAGGATCGCGCCCAGGTACGCGAGGCCCACGCACACGGCCCCCGCAGCGACGAACAGGAGGCGGCGCAGGCCCGTCGCGGGCGGCTTCTTCTCACGGTTGGCGGGCGCGGGAGTCACGCAGTACGATATAGTCAACCGCGCCGCCTCACCCAAGCCCCCGGTCGCCATGCGCCACCTCCCTCCGCTCGCGCTGCTGCTCGGCCTGGCACTAGTTTCCGGCTGCGGCAAGAAGCCCGCGGCGCCCCCGGACGAGGCGAAAGGGGGCGACGCCGACAAGGGCAAGCCCGCACCCGCCGACGACCCGGCCGCGTGGCGCGCCAAGCAGTTCGCCGCGCTCAAGGGCCGGTCCGACGACGCCCGGCGCAGCGCCGTTGACGAGCTGTCGTACCTCGTCAACGAAGACCCGGAAGTCGGGCCGGGGCTCATCGAACTGCTCAAAGACAAGGGCACCAACGGGTCGGGCCGCACGCTCACCAACCAGGTGAACAGCGTCCGCGAAGCCGCCGCGCTCGCGCTCATGAAAGCCGGTCCGAAGGGCGAGGCTCTGCTCAAGGAGAAGGGGCTGCCCGTCCTGCGCGACGGGCTGAGCGACCCGTCGCCCGCGGTCCGCGAGCACAGCGCGTACACCATCGGGCAGCTCGGGCCGCTCGGCAAGCCCTACGCCGGCGACGTTCAGAAGCTCTGCACCGACAAGGACGCGAACGTGCGCGGGGTGGCGTTCGACACGCTCCGCACCGCCGGCGTCGCGGACCCGGTCGCGCTCGCCAAGCTGTTGAAGGACGACAACGAGGAGATCGTGCGGCTCGCGGCCGAGCTGCTCCCGCTCGTGACCGACATGCCCGAGGCCGCGGTCGCGCCGCTGGTCGAGGCGCTCTCCAGCCCGAACACCAACATCCAGACCGCCGCCGCCGTCGGTCTGGCCGCCGCGGGGCCGAGGGCCGCCACCGCGGTGCCGGCGCTGGTGGCCGCCATCACCAAGTATTACCCGAAGGAGAACGACCCGCGGGCGCCGCGGCTGGAGGGCGTGGAGAACGCGTACTGGTTCGCGCTGCTCAAGGTCGGCCCGCCGGCCGTGGCGCCCACGGCCAAGCTGCTCGATCACACCAACGCGCTGGTGCGGTCCCAGGCGGCGCGGACGCTCGGGGAGTTCGGGCCGCCGGCGAGGTCCGCGACGGACGCGCTGAAGAAGGCGCTGGCCGAACGCGACATCGGCGTGAGCGGCGAGGCCGCGGTCGCGCTGTGCCGGCTCGGGGAGGAACGGGAGGCCGCCGTGGACCTGCTGAAGCGGGCCATCGACGCGCCCAACGAGGGGGTCGCGAGGTTCGCCATCGACGCCATCTCGCGGGTCGGGGACGCGGGCAAGCCGCTGGTGCCGCTGGCGCTGGCGAAGATGGGCGACCCGAACCCGTACACCCGCTTCGCCGCGGTGTCGCTGGTGGGCCGGCTCGCGCCGGACGAGGCCGCGAAGTCGGCCGCCGACGTGGGCAATCGCGCGACCGACGAGGTGCCGGACGTCCGCCGCATCGCCGGCCGCGTCCTCGAGCGGCTGGGCCCCAAAGCCGCCCCGGCCGCCGACGCGCTGGGCAAGGCCCTCGGGACCGAGCGGGAGCCGGACATCCGCGACCAGCTCGTGGAAGCGCTCGTCGCGATGGGCCCGGGGGCGAAGCCGGCCCTTCCCGGGCTCCTGCCGTTGCTGGCGGACACGGACGTGTCCGCGGAACTGCGGGCGAAGGCGGCACTCGCCGCGGTCGCCATCGATCCGGCTTCGTCGGCGACCGCCGCCGCGCTCGTGAAGGCCGCGGGCGACACCGATTCCACCGTGCGCGCCGCCGCGGCCCGGGCGATGGGGCAACTGAACCCGCTGCCGGCTGACGCGCTGAACGCGCTGGTGAAGGCGGCAAAGGCCGACAGCAAGAACCCGGTGCGGCTCGCGGCGTACCGCGCGCTGGCGACCGCCGGCCCGCGCGCGAAGCCGGCGCGGGCCGAGATCGAGGCGCTCACCACCAACCCGCAGCCGGGCCTGGCGGCGTGGGCGAAGGTCACGCTGGCGGCCGTGGACGGCGACGTGAGCAAGGCCGCGCCCGGGGTTCGTGCCGGGCTGACCGACCGCAACCCGGCCGTGCGCGCGAGCGCGGCCGAGGCGCTCTTGCTCGTCGGTCCGGTCCAGGGCGACCTGCCCGCACTCCTGAAACTGCTGAAGGACGGGAGCAGCACGACGCGCACCGCCGCCGCGACCGCGGCCGGACGCCTCGGGCCGTTCGCAAAGGACGCGGTGCCCCAACTCACGCGCCAGTTGGATGAGGGCGACGGCGGGGCGCGGGCGGCCGCGGCGGAGGCGCTCGGCCGCATCGGCCCCGCGTCACTGCCCGCGGTGGCGAAGTTGAAAGAATTGCGGGCCGACGCCTCGGTGAAGGCGACCGCCGAGAAGGCGCTGGAGCAGATTGGCGCGAAGTAGGACGGGGACGGGACAAAAAAACCCGACGAGGACGGGCCGCAACGAGCCGGTTCGTCCCTCGGCTCCGGTTTGGGGCTAACAGGCTCGTTGCGGCCCGTTGACCTGTTCTGGGCGCCGCTACTTGCGGTCGGCGGTGACCTGGTTGACCACCTGCCGCACGGCCTCGGCGGCGGTGTCGGCCGCGCCGCTGTACTCCCGGCGGGCGCCCTCCGCCGTGCGCACCACCGACGCGCGGCACACCCACTTGCCGCCCTCGAACGCCAACGAGCGGTCGGCGCGCTTCACGCCGAGGCGCTCCAGCCGGTCGAACAGCGCGGACACGCCCTCGCCGGCGTCCGCGGGCACGATGCCGCCGGCCGGGGTGAGCGGCACGCCGGTGTCGTCGATCTTCAGCTCGTCGCCGTCCTTCACGCGCCCGGCGAGCGCCGCGGGGGTACTCGGTTTGCCCGGGATGACGGTGCCCTTGAACCGCTCTGGGTCGTCGGTGTACCCCACCTTGTCGCGCCCGCCGGTCGGCGAGGTGAGCGGGTCGGCCTTGCCCTTGCCCCCGATGCCCCGGTCGGGCAGCGGCAGGTCCTGCTTGGGGATGCGGGTCGGGCCGTGGACGAGCGGGTCGTTCTTGCCCTTCCCCCCGCCGGTCGCGGTGCCCTTCAGCTCCTTGTCCGTCTTGCAGCCCGGCAGGGCGAGCAGGGCCGCGGCGCCGAGGGCCAGAGCCCGGCGGCGAACGGCACAGCGGCGAAGGAGGGTGAGGACCGTCATCTTGACCCGCCTCCGAGGGCGGCTACATCAGCACAGAGTTTCGCGGGCTCCCACTACTCTCCCCCACCGAGCGGCGACCGTCTATGGCGGCGGCGCCCAAAAGCGGGGGTTGGTGAGCGTCGGGGGTGCGCGTACGACCGGTTAGGCCAACTTTGCCGGCCGCAATACCTGAGACGCGGAAAGGGTGCAATGGCGGTTCACAAGATCGCGGTGATCGGCGGCGACGGGATCGGCCCCGAGGTCATCGACCAGGCGGTGCGCGCGGCCGAGGTCGCGGCCCGCAAGGACGGCGCCGACCTCAACTGGAACCATCTCCCCTGGAGCACCGCCTACTACAAGAAGCACGGCCGCATGCTCCCCGAGGACGGCTGGGAGCAACTGAAGCCGCACGACGCGATCCTCTTCGGGGCGGTCGGCGACCCGAGCGTGCCGGACAAGATCACGGTTCACGAGCTGCTGCTGCCGATGCGGCGCAAGTTCGACCAGTACGTGAACCTGCGCCCGGCGTACCTGTTCGCCGGCGTGCCGTGCCCGCTCGTCGGCAAGAAGCCGGGCGCGATCGACATGCTGGTGTACCGCGAGAACACGGAGGGCGAGTACGCCCCCGTGGGCGGGAACCTGTACCCGGGGACCGAGAACCAGATCGCGATTCAGACCGGCGTGTTCACCTGGAAAGGGTGCGAGCGGATCCTGCGGGCCGCGTTCGACACCGCCCGCAAGCGTCCGCGCAAGAGGCTCACCAGCATCACCAAGTCGAACGCGCAGGTGTACGGCCTGGGCCTGTGGGACGACGTGTTCGCCGCGGTCCGCAAGGACTACCCCGACGTAGACAGCTCGTCGCTGCTGGTGGACGCGGCCGCGATGGACTTCGTGCGCAAGCCGGAAGCGTTCGACGTGGTGGTGGCGAGCAACCTGTTCGGCGACATCCTCACGGACCTGAGTGCCGCGGTCACCGGGAGCATCGGGCTGGCGTCGAGCGCGAACATCAACCCGACGAAGAAGTTCCCCAGCATGTTCGAGCCGGTCCACGGCAGCGCCCCCGACATCGCCGGGCAGGGGAAAGCGAACCCGCTCGCGGCGGTGCTGTCCGCGGCGCTGATGCTCGACCACCTGGGGCTGGCGAAGGGCGCGCAGGCGGTGCGCGACGCGGTGTCGAAGGTGTTGGCCGAAGGGGCGGTGAAGACGCCCGACCTCGGCGGCACGTCGACCACAACGCAGATGGGCGACGCCGTGGTCGCGGCGATTAAATAAGATGGTTTCGGCAGAGGCCGCCGAAGCGTTTTGAAGAACCCTGTGTCGTGCCTGCCGCCGTCTGTGGTGAAACTTCCTCTCCGGAACCCCTCATGCCGACCGGGCCGCAGATCATCTTGACGCTGAAGGTGCTGGTCGTCGTGGTGACCATTCTCTTGCTCGCGTCGCTCGTCGCGCTGGCGCTGAAGCGGCCGCGGCTGCACGGGCACATCAACACCGCGTTCTTCGTCCTCACACTGGTCACGGTGCTGGCGTTCGAGGGGCTGTTGCAGGCGGTCAACGTGTCCGAGGCGTTCACGGCCGAGGCGCGGCAGGCGCTGCGCACGCACCTGTACTTCTCCGTGCCTTCCGCGTTGCTCTTGCCCGCGATGATCGTCAGCGGCAAGATGCGCCTGAAGCGCCTGCACCTCGCGCTCGCGCTGGGGTTCACGGTGCTGTGGGCCGGCACCGTGGTGACCGGCCTGGGGCTCCCTCACTGACGCCGGCCAATGACCGACCCACCCGAACCGAACCCGGACGAAGCGGACCCGCTCGCGCTGGCGCGGGTCGCCGCGTCGCAACTCGGGGGCGAGTGGCAGCTCGACGCCGACACCCCGGTGCTCGACGGTGCCGAGGTCGAAGGGCCGAGCGCACCGGCGGACGTGCGCCCGCAGCCCGCCAAGCCCCAGGCGCCCCCCGAGGCGCCGCCGTCGCCGGAGCAACTCGTCGAGGCGATGCTGTTCGCGGGCGGGCCCCCGCTGGCGGCGGAGGTCGCCTGCCAGGCGGTCCGCGGGCTCACCCCGGAGCGGTTCCTCGAGGCCGTCGCGCACCTCAACCGCAGGTACCGCGACCAGCGCCGGGCGTACACCGTCGAGGCCCGCGACGGCGCGTTCGTGCTGGCCCTCCGCCCCGCGTACCGGCCGCTGCGCGAGAGGCTGTTCGGCGGCCCGCGCGAGACGCGCCTGAGCCAGCCGGCACTGGACGTGCTGTCGGTGGTGGCGTACCGGCAGCCGGTGGGCAAGTCGGAGGTGGACGCGGTGCGCGGCACCGACTCCGGGCCGATCCTGCGGCAACTGGTGCGGCTCGGCCTGATCGCCGTGCAGCACCGGGCCGACGCCGAGGGCCGCGAGGTGCGGTACGGCACCACGCCGCGGTTCCTCCAGGTGTTCGGCCTCGGCGCGCTGGACGAACTGCCCCGTCTGGGCGACCCGGCGCAAGGGTGAGATGCCGGCAGAGGCGCACCGGAACTCTCGACCGCCGACCGGGCACCCCGCCAGAGCAATCCCAAAAGAGGAGCCTGCGTTGGCCGACAACCGCCGGACCGTTTGGGGCTGGGTGTGGCCGCCGCCGCCGATCGCCACGCGGCTGTGGGTCGCGGTGGCCGGCGCGACCGTGTACTCGGCGGTCGTGTGGGCCGCGCAGCCGCGCCACGACGCGCTCCAGCCGGTGTGGGCGTCGCAGTTCGCGCTGCTGAACACCGCCATCCTGGGCCTGCTGGTCAGTTTCCGCACGAAGGTCGCCTACGACCGGTGGTGGGAGGCCCGGGTGCTGTGGGGGGGGCTGGTCAACAACTCGCGCAACCTGTGCCTGAAGGCGCGGGCCCTGGCGGGCCTGGACCCGGCCGAGCGGGCGCGCCTCGCGGCGCTGGTCGCCGGGTTCGCGGTCGCGCTCATGCGGCACCTGCGCGGGCCGCTCAAACTGGCCGACCTGTCGGGGTTCGAGAAGCAGACCGCGACGCCCGGCCACGTGCCGCTCTACCTCGCGGGGGAGGTGCACGAAGCCGTGGCCGCGTGGCGCGCGGCGGGCCGCATCGACGGGCACATGCACCAGATGCTGGACGCGCACGCGGCCGCGCTGATGGACGTGTGCGGGGCGTGCGAGCGGATCCGCAACACCCCGCTGGCCCCGTCGTACCTGTCCCTCCTGCGGCACGGGCTCGTGCTCGGGTTCCTCGCCACCCCGTGGGCGCTGGAGCAGTCGCTCGGCGCGTGGTCGATCATCGTGCAGGCGGTCGCGGTGTACTTCCTGTTCGGCATCGAGCTGACCGCGGAGGCCGTCGAACAGCCGTTCGGCTCCGACGGCGACGACCTCGCGCTGGAGGCGTACTGCGAAACGATCCGCAAGAGCGCGACGGAGGTTCTGTCGTAGGACCGGCTGGAGGCCCGCCCTATTTGGCCGCGAACACCACCTTCTTCGCCCCGCGGTCGATGCCCACGAGGCCGCCCTTCGGGTCGGCCGCGATCCCCTGCCCCGGGAACGGGCACTCCAGCGCTTCCACGAACCCCAGCTCCCCGCCCTCTTCGGGGACCCTCAAGCGGTACAGCACCTTGAAGTGGTGGTGGGTCGCCAGGAGCGTGTCCCCGTCCCAGATGCCGCCGGACGCGCTCATCTTGTCCCAGTCGGCAACCACCTTCTCCGGGAACGTCCACCGCCGGACCTCCTTGAACTCGTCGGTCATCTTCAGGAGCAGAGTCTTGGCGTTGTCGGCCCCGTAGTGCGCGAAGCAGCACCACCAGTTCTTACCGTCGTGAACGTTCCACACGAGACTCCCGGGCGGGTCCTTGAAGTCGTGGAACACGGTCAGCTTGTTCGTCTCCGGGTCGTACACGCGGACCTGGCTCGTCTCCGGCTTGTTCGGGTAGTTCGAGTGGGCGCAGTACACCTTGCCCTTCCACACGAACGCGCTGTTGAGGTGCTGGGCCTTGCCCTCGCTCACCGCGAGGAGCTTGCCGGTGGCGCGGTCGTACACCGCGACCGCCGTGCTCGACACCGCGAACACGTGCTTGTCGGTGGCCGCAGCCGCCTGGATCGCGTGCTCGGACCTGATGCCGTCGCCGACCGCCCTGTACCCCGGCTTCAGCGGGAGGCCCGATTCGCCCGCGGCGACCGTGGCGGCAAGGAGGGCAAGAGTGAACATGGGAGGCTCCCGGCAAGTTGGGCTTTTTGTTGAGGCTGGGTGTCGGTATGCCCCGGCCCGTCGCGGCGGAGAAGGATTCTCTGCCCTTCGCACGGAAGCGAACTGTATGCGCAAGGTCGCGCTCTGGGCCGGGTTGCCGGCGGCGGGCATCGTTGTCGGTGTGAGCCTGTGGTTCACACTGGTCCCCGGGCGCAGCGGGGCGGGGTGAACCCCCGTGGGCTGCCCGGCCCCGTTCGGCGGTTCGCCGAACTACGACCCCTTCGGCGGCGGGTACAGTTTCGGCGCCCCGGCGCCCCAGCCGTACTACGCCCCCCAGCCGCAACCGCAGCGCCAGGTGCAGCAACCTAAGCCGGCGGCCGCGAAGCCGCAACCGGCGCAACCGGCGCAGCTGAGCGCGCCGAAGGCGCCGGCGGCGGCGGCGGCAGTCGTCGTGCCCGCACCGGAGCAGCTCGGCATCCGCCTGCCCGACGAGCCGGTCGTCGTGCCCTCGCCCAAAGAGCTGGGCATCGATCTGCCCTGACGGCCTCTGCCCGAACCGCGGCCAGCCCGGGGCCGCAGGGGCCCGCCCGCGGCCAACGACCGGTTGTCCCGTTCGCTCACTTCACCAGTTCCAGCACGCCCCACAGCGAGGGGTCGTCGCTGAACGGGAACTCCCAGCCGACGCTCAGGAACTGGTCGCCGCGCTCCTGGTCGCGCACGCAGTAGTACACGCCCAGCCGGGGGTGCTCGCTCGGGTCGAACCCGTTGAGCGCCGCGGCCGGTAGGAACACCTCGAGCCGGTACCCGCCCTTGATCTTGTGCGCGCGGAACGGGGTGTCCGAGAGGCTCGCCATCGGGGCGTCCTGAAGCGCCCGGTTGATCTTCGACTGGAGCAGGAACGGCTCGTCCTTGTCCGCGCCGGCACCGGACGGGAAGAACGCGAACTGGTGGCAGTACCGGCTCCCGCGGTGACTCGCGCGGGCGTCGCGCGTGTCGATCCACAGCCGCAGCCCGTCGGACACGCTCGGCTTGTCGGAGTCCCCGATGGGCGGCTGCGACTTGCCCTTCACCTCCACCTGCACCGCGAGCCCGAAGTCGTTCCACGCCAGCCGAACGTCGGCGAAGTTCGATTGCTCGTCGAGCGCCGCGAAGTTGTCGAGCCGCGCACGCTCGGGCAACTCGAAGAGGTGTCCGTCCGCGCCGGTGTCGCGCGGCGCGTCCTTGACGTACGGGCACGGGTGGCTGACGCGCACCAGAAACCGGTTCGGCACAATCGGCGGCATATCGCTCCCTCCCCGGGGCGGGGGTGAGGTTACGATACCGCGAACGTGAACGCCCGACCACACGAGCGGCCCCGCGGACCCGCGCCCGGCCGACAAGCGCGGGCGGGCCGAACCCGCCCCCGGGTGAACGCCGGTCAGTCCCCCGCCGGCTGGACGGGCGCGGTGGCCGGCGGGTTCAGCAGGCTCCGCGCCAGAACCTCTTTCGCGCGGTCGAACTCCGGCTGCCACAGGATCTCGGGCGACCCGGTCCTCATGCAGTCGCGCACCTTTTCGAGCGTGTTCCGGGCCATGTGCGGGCACTTGTTGCACGAGCAGGTGATTCCGGGCACGCCCAGGTACGTGTGCTGCGGGTGGCGCCGCTGAAGCTCCCACATCATGTTCGCTTCGGTGGCGACCAGGAACTCCGTCGGCTCCTTGTATGAGGCGACGTGCTTGATCATCGCCTCGGTGCCGCCCGCGTAGTCCGCGAGTTGCAGGATGTTCTGCGGGCACTCGGGGTGCGCGATGGTCACCGCCCTCGGGTGCTCCTTCTTCTGCTTGATCAGGTCCACCACGCTGAAGATCTCGTGGACCATGCACGACCCGTCCCACAGGATCATGTCGCGCCCGGTGAGCTCCTGCAGGTACCGGCCCAGGTGCTTGTCCGGCACAAAGAGAATCTCGTACCCCTGCGGCACCTTGTTGCGAACGATGTCCTCCGCGTTGCCGCTCGTCACCACCCAGTCGGACAGCGCCTTCACCTTCGCGGACGAGTTGATGTAGCACACCGTCTGGAACTTGCGGCCGTTCTCGCGGAGCCGCTCCTGGTACCGCTCGAGCTTGTCCGCGGGGCACGCGTCCACCAGCGAACACCCGGCCTTCAGGTCCGGCAGCAGCACCCGCTTGGCCGGGTTCAGCATCTTCGCGGTCTCGGCCATGAACAGCACGCCGCAGAACACGATCACCGGCGAATCGACCTTCGTCGCCTCACGCGCGAGCTTCAGGCTGTCGCCGGTGATGTCGGCCAGCGCCTGAATCTCGCCCTCCTGGTAATAGTGAGCCAGGATGGTGGCGCCGAGCCCCTTTTTGAGGTCGAGGATTTCGGCCGAGACGTCGTCAAGAACAGGGGCGGCGGTGGACGCAACGGCGGACATGTGAGGCTCCTTGTTTTTACTGTGGCGGAGGGCCAACCCACGGAACCCGGCTCGTTTACCCCATCATACGCACGCGCCCTGCGCGGACGATGGGAAACGCGGCCGATCTGCGATATTCTGGCGCGAATTGGAGGCCCGCAGGGGCCGATCACCCGACCCACCGAACCGAAAACCTGGCCCCCGTCGGGCCCGACGGCCGGGGCCCGGCGCCCCGGCCGCGTTCGGGCGGCATCCGGGCCGTGACCCCGACGGGCGAGCCGCCGCCATCGCGAAACTGCCGCCGGCGCCGGTCGCCCCGGCCCCGCGCGCCGCGAAGCCCTGAGGTGACCGGCGCCCGTTCGGCGAGTAAGATGTCGGTCCACTCCCGGAGTTGTCGCATGCCGCCCGTGAACGAGTACGACCTGATCGTGATCGGGGCCGGCCCCGGCGGGGTGGCCGCGGCCGACACCGCCGCGCTGCTCGGCAAGCGCGTCGCCCTCGTCGAGCGGAGCAGCGCAGTCGGCGGCGCCGCGGTCAACACCGGCACCATCCCCAGCAAGACGCTCCGCGAGGTCGCGCTGGCCATCGCCGGCGTCAAGGCGCGCCAGCTCATCGGCGTGGACGTGTCGGTGCGGCGCCAGGCCAAGATCGAGGACCTGCTGCGGCACGAGCGGGCGGTGAAGGCGTCCGAGGCGCACCAGATGCGCACCCTCCTGGACCGGTACGGGGTGACCGTGATCCAGGGCGACGGGCGGTTCGCGGACCCGCACACGGTCCGGGTGACGCGCCCGACGCCGCCCGGCGGCGAACTCGACCTGAAGGCCGAGAAGGTCGTCATCGCCACCGGCTCGTGCCCGGTGCGCCCGCCCGTGTTCCCGTTCGAGCACGCGCGGGTCCACGACTCGGACGAGCTCCTGTTCATCACCAGCATCCCCCGCTCGCTGGCGGTGATCGGGGGCGGGGTGATCGGCAGCGAGTACGCGTGCATGTTCGCCGCGCTCGGGGTGCGGGTCCACCTGATCGACGGGCGCAACGCGCTCATGCCGTTCCTGGACCCGGAGCTGTCGTTCGCCCTGGCCGAGTCGATGGAGCGGCAGGGGGTGGTGTTCCACTGGAACGAGCAGGTGAACAAATGCCACGCGCCGCGGTCCGGTGAGCTGGAGTTGGCCCTCACCTCGGGCAAGGAGCTGGCGGTCGAGCACGTGCTGGTGTGCGCCGGCCGCACCAGCCACGCGGACCGGCTGTGCCCGGCGGCGGCCGGATTCGGCCTCACCCCGCGCGGCCTGATCCCGGTGGACGAGCACTTCCGCACCACCACACCGCACATCTACGCGGTCGGCGACGTGATCGGGTTCCCGGCCCTGGCCAGCACCAGCGCCGAACAGGGCCGGGTGGCCGCGTGCCACGCGTTCGGGTCCAACGCCAAGGAGGCGCTGGCCCAGCACCTGCCGGCCGGCATTTACACCATCCCCGAGATCAGCTCGGTCGGCATGACCGAGGCCCAGGCGCGCGAGAAGAACATCCCGATCGTCATCGGGCGGGCCGACTACGACCAGAACCCGCGGGGCAAGATCATCGGCGACAAGACCGGGTTCCTGAAGCTGGTGTTCGAGCGCGAGGAGCTGAAACTGCTCGGGGCGCACGTGATCGGCGAGCAGGCCACGGAGCTAATTCACGTGGCGGTCACGGCGATGATGACCGGCGGCGGCGCCAACCTGTTCCTGTCCACCTGCTTCAACTACCCGACGCTCGGGGACCTGTACAAGCTCGCCACGCACGACGCGCTCCTGAAGCGCCTCGAGCTGCTCGGCAAGTCCCGGACCGGGCTGAGCCGGTGGTAGCACCGGAGCGGTCAGCGGTCCGCGCCCGGCGGCGAGCTGAAGACGAGAATGCGGGCAACCGGTTTCGGCGGAGCACTCGCCCGGAGGGAGGCGGCGGAGCGGTTCCGCGGCGCCCGCGATAGGATGGAGGAAACGCGCAAGCGCGGTCGCGTGCCCGCCTTCGCCTTGACTCAATTCCCGACCCTGCCTATGTCCGCCGACCAGACCCCGGTGCACGTCAGCGTGCTGCCGGAGGAGACGCTCGCCCTGCTCGCCCCGAACCCGGGCGAGGTGTGGGTCGATTGCACCACCGGCGGCGGCGGGCACGCCCGGCTCGTCGCCGCGCGCGTCGGCCCCGCCGGGCGCGTGCTGGCTCTGGACCAGGACGGCGGCATGCTGGCCCTCGCGCGCGGGCGACTGGGCGGGCTGCCGGTCGAGTTCGTTCACGCGAACTTCGACCAGTTGGCCGAGGTGCTGAGCGCGAAGGGCATCGACCGCGTGGACGGGGTGCTGGCGGACCTCGGGTTCAGCTCCGACCAGCTGGCCGACGCGGCCCGCGGGCTCAGCTTCCGGGACGACGGGCCGCTCGACATGCGGCTCGACCCGACGACCGGGGCGACCGCCGCGGACCTCGTGAACACCATGAGCGAAGCCGGCCTCGCGGACGTGTTTTGGGAGTTCGGTGAGGAGCGGCACAGCCGGCGGGTGGCGAAGAAGATCGTGGCGCGGCGCGGCGACAAACCGTTCGCCACCACCGCGGACCTCGCAAGTGTGGTGCGGGGCTGCGTTCCCCGCTCGGGCGGCATCGACCCGGCGACGCGCGTGTTCCAGGCCCTGCGGATCGCGGTGAACGACGAGCTGGGCGCGCTGGAC
>JBJSXS010000152.1:0-2664 GCA_046086545.1 Gemmata sp. | reverse complement strand
GCTGGCCGGCAGCCACCCCTTTAGCAGCGGCGGGGCGTGGGACCAAGTTCTGCGGTGCCCGGGCAGGGATCGATGGTGGCAACTTGCCCGGGATTGGAGATGGGACCTTCGGCGCGTGACTCTCACTTTTTTTGGTGGCTTTTGAGGTGTCGTCATGGTCATGGCCCCGTGGGGTTGTTTCGTAGGGAAGTACTAGAAATCCTCGAAAATGCCCAATTTTGGCTACCAGTCGATGTCACCGGAATCAGAGTCGAAGTCGGAGCCGGAGTCGTCGATCTGGCCGGCTTCATCGTGGTCGTCCCCCTGGGCGTCGACTTGGTCGTCACCATCTGAATCAGTGCCGTAGGGGTCGAGTTGCCCGTCGTGATCGGCGTCTGCCCCGGCGGAGGAATCCACATCACCGTCGCCGCCGATTTGATCGTCGTGCAGGCCGCCGGCACCGTCTGATGGAGACTTTCTGCGAGGACCATGGGCACGGGGACCGCCAGCACCGAACAGTGTGATGAGAGAGAGGGGTAACCAAGCTTCCACCCGAATCAGGTCGCCGCTGCCAAGCTCCCCGTTTGCCAGCATTTGCTTCACCGTCACATCGGTAAACGGGCCGCTCACAACTCCCGCCCTTGAGACGAAGAACCCCGACTGGGGCGCCGGGGCGCCGAAGTGCAGCGCGGGCGCGCCGATAGATGTGGGGTTTCCGGCTGCAGACGCAAAGGTGGAGCGTACGGACGCGACCTTCCGCCAGAATCCGTCAGCCTGCAGTTCCATCTCGTGCTTGTCGTCTGCCATCACATCGAAAATCAGTTTGTGCCTCGCCCCGCTTTCAACGGCGACGACCAGCAGCCGGTTTTTCGGCGTCGGTCCTAGGAGCGATTTCAATGTGGCTGTGCCCGATGCAGAACGCCCGATGGCTTGAATCGCATGCCCCCCAAGACCTCCAACTAACGCCCCGGCAATTGAAAAGATCTGCCTGCCCATCCCGGCGGCCGCTCGCGACTGTTCAGCACTCGCAACCATCTGTTCGGAAAACGAACCGGGCACAGGCGCGAGAACGTCGAGCAGTTGATTCGACGAGAGTCTGATGTCGTGTGCCGGGTCCGCTGCGACGAAAAACAGCCCACCTTTTGTCAGATTGAGATTGCCGGAAGCGTTCTCGGTTTGGTTGGGGTGGCCGCCTCTGTATTGCACCTCGCAGCAAGCGATCACATCCTCGACTGTCACGCCATTCGGAAGCCGGGGCAGCTCCGCGACCTCACCCGGGAGGGCCGCCTGCGGTTGCACCGCCCTGGGCCGCGCCCGCGGGATGCCACGTTGGGGCGGCTCCGCGACCTCACCCGGGAGAGCTTCTTCCTCGGTTATCGAGCGCCAGTAGTTGGCTTCTGGCTGAGGGTCTGGCACCTTTGGAAGCGCAGCGGCCAGTTCCGGCTGCGCCGATGCCGGAATCCAGTCAGGTAGCGATTCGTTCCATACGAGGTCAGTCGCACAGAGCTGGTTGGCTGCAATCAGCGCCAGCATTTGCTGGAGTTGCACAGGGCCGTTGTGCTGATCGCCCCGGGCGTAGTACCAACCGGCTCCGGAGGCCGTGCTGTCGGGCGGGGCTTCGTGTGGTCGTGGCTCCGAGGGAGCCTTCACTGAATCGAAGAGTCCTTTGATCTTTTCCGCAGGAATGGACTTCGACAGCCCTTCTTTCCAGACCAAATCTGTTGGCCCGAGCGTGCCGTCCGATGCGATTTGCTTGAGCTGTAAGGAACTCAGCGGCCCAATCTTGTTCTCGCCCTTGAAGTAGTACCACTCTATCGCCATGACGCGACTCCCGGCGGTCGAACAGACCGACGCCCGCCCCCTCGCGTACCTGCGGCCACACGCGCTCGGCCGGCAGATTCTGCGGGCGCAACTCGCGCACCCGTGCAGCAGGCGTGTCGGTTGGGCCTGGAACCGCCCGCTGACAGCGACGCTGTCGACACGGGCGCCGCGCGCGCTGGGCGAGGCGCGGCGGCGCTCCGTGGTACTGCATCAGCGGGCTTATCACCATTGCGACCGCGGTAGCCGGCACGGGCCACGGTGCCACACATTTTTCTGGCCCGAATCCCCGCGGCCGGTCGCATGGTGGTGTAAACCCGCGTCGGTCTCGTTATCATCAGGAGCAAAACGTGATGACCAGCGAGAGCCACTATGTCGGCACCGGACACACAACTGCAGGCGCTCATTGAGCGGGCCACGAGCGGCGACGCACGCGCGCGGGCGGCCCTCATCGACCACGCCTGCGAGCGGTTCCTGAGGCTGACCCGAAAGATGTTCCACGACGGCTTCGCCAAGCTGCGGCGCTGGGAGCAGACCGACGACGTGTTCCAGGCCGCCATGCTGCGGCTGCACGCGGCGCTCGTCGCGGTCCGGGTCGAGTCGGTGCGGCACTTCCTGAACCTGGGGGCGGTGATGATCCGGCGCACGCTCCTCGACCTGGCCAAGCACCACTTCGGGCCGCAGGGCGGGGCGGCCAACCACCACACGGACGGCGTCCCGGCCGACGAGCCGGGCGGGGCGCTGCAGCGGGCGGGCGACCCCGCCGCCGAGCCGGCCGACCTGGACGGGTGGAGCGACTTCCACGCCCGGGTCGAGCGGCTGCCCGACGACGAGCGCGAGGTGGTGGGCCTGCTGTACTACGAGTCG
>JBJSXS010000151.1:0-2967 GCA_046086545.1 Gemmata sp. | reverse complement strand
CGAACCCCTTGGCCGTCACCGGTTCCGCGTAGCGGTACACGTCAACCATTGCCGTACTGCCGGCCTTTGCGATGGCCCCGAGCGACTTCTCGTAGATGGTGGTGAGCCCGCCCTCCTTGTTTCCCGGCGACGGGTTGTTGTTGATCTCCGCGCCGAACATCTTCGTGTACCACTCCCACCACTTGATGCGCTCGACCAGCTTCTCGCCCACATCCTTCGAAACCGCGCGGCGGGTCAGGATGTGTTCGGCCCCGTAAATCTCGGTCGTTTCGCCCAGGACGCTGGTGCCGCCCTGTTGCACCATCATGTCGCTCGCGACCCCGAGCGCCGGGTTCGCGGTGACGCCGCTGTTGCCGTCGGAGCCGCCACAGTTCGTCCCGAGAATCAGGTGTTTCGCCGGCAGTTGCACGCGGCGCACGTCGTTCACGCGCGGCAGCATTTCCGCGACCGCCTTAACGCCCGCCTCGACAGTTTTGCCGATCCCGCCGCACTCCTGAATTGAGAGCGATACCGGGGGAGCTTTCGTGCCGTCGAGTTGAATCAGGTTCAGGTGCTCATGTTCGATGAGGTGTTTGGCCTGAACGATCTCGCACCCGAGACCGACGAGCAAGTACGCCGCGATGTTCGGGTGCCGGGCGAACCCGGCGAGCGTGCGGTCGAGTTGCTGGTGGTCAGGCCCGTCGAACTGCATCCCGCAGCCCTGGCGGTGGACGATGGCAATAACCCCGTCCACGTTCGGGAAGTCCTTCATCAGTCCCAGGTTGCGCACCCGGTCGGCGATGTACTTGCTGGTACTCGCTGAACAGTTCACGGTGCTGATGATCGCGAGGTAGTTGCGGGTGCCGTACCGCTGGTGCGGCGCCTTGCCCGGGCCGCGGTCGTAGCCCATGAACGTGCGGTGTTCCGCGGCCGGGGGCAGGGGGGCCGGAATCTGGCTGGCGTACGCGTAGTCGCGCTCGAAGGCGCTAGCGGTGACGTTGTGGACGTGAACGTGCTCGCCCGGCGTGATGGCCCGGCCCGCGAATCCGATCACCTGCCCGTACTTGTGGATCGGGTCCCCCTCCTTGACCGGCACGAGGGCGAATTTGTGCCCCATACCCACGCCCTTCGGGAGCGTGAACGTGCCGCCGTCGAACTGGAAGGTTGTCCCCTGGGGGATCGGCTTCCGGGCGACCGCGACGTTGTCGGTCGGGCGCAGGTGAACGGCGTAATCGCTGAGCGGAACGGCCATGACGGCTCCAAAGGTGTGCTGAGTTCCAGTGTGTTTGTAGCTTACAGTGTTTCCACAGAAGGTTCAGCGCCGGCCCACGAGGGTACTTCCGTGCGCCCGCACGTGACGGTTGCGCGGGTGGTGCCGGACCGCGGGAAAGCGGACTCGCCCAGACCGCCGGTGCCTTGTTGCGGGCGGGTGCAGGGCAAGTAGAATACCAAAACTCCGTAACTACCCGTGCCCTTCACGCGCGCACCTTCTATTCTGACGGCCAACACCGGGGTTCGCCGCGTTTTGGGCGCAGCAACAATCGAGCACGGGTCGCGGAAAGGTCGGGCGATGGATAAGGCACTTTGCTTCGGGGCGCTTGGTGTCGGTGCCCTCATGATGCTGGTGTTTCTGCTCGACCTCATCATCGGTCAGCCGTTCGCCGGCGGCGGGAAAGACAACCCGTACATGATCGCCGACGTCATCGGGCTGCTCGCCTCAGGGGTCGTCGCGTACCTCGGCTACAATGCGTCCCGCGACGTCAAGTGATCTGCGGCTCCGTCCTGTCTCGTCAGCTCAATCACCGCTTCGACAAGTCCGTCCTCGGTGTACGTTCGCGCCTCGGCCGCGACCGGGAGGCCGAGTTCGCGCGCCGCGGCCCCGGTGATCGGGCTGATCGCCACCAGACGGATCTCGCCGCGCTCCACCCGGCCGCGGATGGTGTCGTCGAACGCACTGATGATGCCCCGGGCGATGTTCGGACTCGGGAGGGTTACATAGCGGATCTCGCCGCGGCGGAGCGCGTCGAGAACACTCGTGTCCGGCTCGGCCGTGTCCACCTGTGCGTACACCGCCACCTGCTCGACGTGCGCGACCTTCGCCAGTTCCGTCTGCAGTTCGGCGCGCCCGCGGTTCGCCCGGGCGAGCAGGACCCGTTTCCCGGCGACGTGGGGGGCGAGGGCCGCAGCCAACCCCTCGGAGGAAAACGTCGAGTCCGGCACCACGTCCGCACGCAGTTGGTGCTCTCGCAGCGCGGCCGCGGTCTTCGGGCCGATGGCAGCGATCTTAACGCGGCCCAGCGCGCGCAGGTCGGCGCCGGTCGCGTCGAGCCGGCGGAGCAGCGCGCGGACCCCGTTCGCGCTGGTGAACACGAGCCACTCCCACTCCCCTCGCTGAACCTGTTCGAGCGCGTTGTCGACCAGAGCGAAATCGGCAAGGTCGCGGATCTCGACGGCCGGCATCCGGTACACAACCGCGCCGAGGTGCTCCAGCTTGCGGACCATCTCCCCGGCCTGGTGCGCGGGGCGCGTCACGAGTACGCGCTGGCCGAACAGCGGCCGCGACTCGAACCACGGCCGAGCCGCGCGCTGCGCAACCACGTCGCCAACCAGGATCAAGCCCGGGGCTTCGAGGCCCGCGTTCCGCCGGGCCTCTTCGAGCGCCCCCAGTGTGGCGAACACGGACCGCTGCGCGCCGACCGAGGCGCGCTCGACGATGCACGCCGGCGTGTCGGGCGGCTTGCCGTGCCTCAGTAACTCCGCCACGATCACCGGCAGCCGGGCCACGCCCATGTAAATTGCGAGCGTACCCGGGAACGCCGCGAGCGCCATCCAGTCGAGCCGGTTGCCCGGCTTGTTCGGGAGTTCGTGCCCGGTGACCAGCGCGATGCTGCTCGCGTGCATCCGGTGCGTGAGCGGGATCTCCAGGTACGCGCCGGCCGCGAGCGCCGCGGTAACCCCCGGCACGATCTCGTACGCGAGGCCGGCCGC
>JBJSXS010000150.1:0-3365 GCA_046086545.1 Gemmata sp. | reverse complement strand
CCTTCAAGGAGGCGATGAAGCGCACCCCGACGCAACCGGGCCGCTCCCCGGTGCGGCTGTTGGGCCCGGCCGAGTGCCCGGTGTTCCGGCTCAACAACTTCTACCGGTTCCACTTCCAGGTGCAGTCCGACAGCAGCGCCGTGCTGCACGAAGTCCTGCGCAACGTGCTGGCGCTGGCGAAGCCGCCGTCCGGCGTCGAGTTCCAGGTGGACATCGACCCGTACAGCATGCTGTGACCCGTTCCCGCACGTACCCACGTCCGCTCACGCATCTCGAATTCGGACACTTCGCCCCCGACAGTGGCGGGCCGCCGGGCGCGCCGCCCTCCGCCCTCTCTGCCCCTAACAGAATTTTGATAGCCTTTCGTGTCACAGCGCACCAAAAGGCGTGAGAAAGCGCTGCCGTTTTCGGCTTTTCACATTGCCGCCGCGGACGGCGATCTAAGGTGCAGTAGGAGACTTATTGTGCCACACCTCCCCGCTGGGGAGGCGCCCTGTTGCCCACCGTGTGTGTCCTGTTCGCTCCAGGCCCACCGTTCGTTGTCGTCGCGGTAGCGTGACGTATGCGGCGACATTCTGCCGTTCGTGTCAGCGAGGACGGTAGCGTTCGCGACCGACACCGCAAGTGACCCCCACGGGGGCCGCTTGGTTACGCTGCGAGCATGAACGCCGTCGTCGCGGCACACCTTCGGGTCAGCCCCCCCCCCCGAACCGGATAAGTGGCTAGTGGTTTGTGGCTGTTCGAACTGCTCAAACTGTTCGCGTCGCATGGCCGCGACGCCCCTCGAAGCCCCGGCGAAGTGCCCGGCTCAGGAGTAACTAGACCGATGAAAACCCGAACGACAATCTCCCCCCGTCGCCGCGGCAGCACGCTACCGCTGGTAACTGTCCTGCTGGTCATGCTGGTGGGGATGGTATCGTTCGCGATCGACACCGGGCGCGTGGCCCACGGCCGCACCGGGCTGCAGGCCGCCGCGGACGCCGGCGCGCTCGCCGGCGTGTGCAGCCTGGTGACGGGCACCGGGCCGCACCAGGACGTGGCCCTCGCGCGGTCCGAGGTGAGAGAGTTCGTGGGCGACGCCAACAGCGGCAATTTTCCAGGCCTCGTAGTGCCCGACGCCGACATCGTGGTCGGATATTTCGACTCAAAGGCGGGCCGGGGGACCCGGTTCAAAGCGGCGACCCAGGCGGACCTGACAAAACTCGCCAACGGCACGGGCACCGCGCTCAACGCGGTTCAGGTGACCTTGCGGCGCGACGGCACCAACAACGCGCGGTTGCCGCTCGCGTTCTCCAGCCTGCTCGGCAAATCCAACGGCGACATCACCGCCCGGGCGACCGCCTGGGTTGGTGGCATCGGCGGCTTTAGGGAAGGGTCAATGGTGATCCCGTACGTGGCCCAGATCGACTACTTCAACGCGGCGTGCGGGTTGCCCGAGCGGTCGAAGAGCGACCCCGGGTATGTGAAGGTGGACCCGACCACGTTCACCGACAGCTACAGTGTGGGCCAGGTTGGCTCCACGCTGAGCCCGGGACAGGACGGGATCAAGGAGATTGTGCTGTTTTCAAACAACCAGACCGCTAACGGCAACTTCGGCATCGTGAACCTGGGTGCCGGGGGCGCAAGCGATATCAGTCGACAGTTGCTGTACGGTCCGAACGCGGCTGACTTCGCGATTCTGGCCTCACAGGGTGTGCTGGCCCCCGATGGCTCGCTCCAGGCGCCGGTCACGCTGTCGGGCGATAGCGGTATCAACAACGGCACCCAGAGTTCGTGGCAGGCGATCATCGGCCAGAACCGGATCATCCCCCTGTACTCGCAGGTGCGGGGCAGCGGGACCAACGCCATGTATGACATCGTTGGATTCGCGGGGATTCGCGTCATATCCGCGCAGTTCAACGGCAACAAGAAGCAAGTGATCGTGCAGACCATCAGCGTTTATTCGAACCGGGTCACGCCCGCGGGGTTCGGTTCGTCTACGCCGTCGATCTACTCGTTCTCACCCCCGCAACTGGCCATCCCGTAACCCCGCCGCCTCACCAACAAACAAAGGTTACGCTACATGCTTGCCCGCAACCCACTGGCCCCCCGGCCGCCGCGCCGCCGTGCCGCCGCGACCGTCGAGTTCGCGGTGGTGGTCCCCGTGCTGCTCGTATTCGTTCTGGGGATCATCGAGATGGGCCGCCTGGTGATGGTGGCCCAGGTGAACACGAACGCGGCCCGCGAGGGCGCGCGGTACGCGGCCCAGGGCAACGTCGACACGGCCACGGTCGACACCTACCTGCGCACCTACCTGACCGCGGCGGGCGTGTCGAACGCGGCCGCCGGGACCAACACCGCGGTGACCGTGACGATCGAGGCGATGTCCGGCACCAGCACCTGGACGACGGTGACCGACCCGTCCACGCAGGCCGCGGGGACGCCGCTGCGGGTGACCGTGTCCGCCAACTTCAACCAGCAGTCCTGGCTGCCGACCCGGTTCTTCGTCGGGAACAACACGCAGGTCCAGGGCGTCGCCGTAATGCGAAAGGAATAAACACTTGCGCAAGTTCACCTTCCTGCGCCGGCTGCTCCGCGAGGAGTCCGGCACGACCGCCATCGAGTACGCGGTCCTGGTCGCGTTCGTGGTTCTGGTGTGCATCGCGGGGGTCGCCGCGTTCCAAAACCCGGCCGGCAGCGCGATCAGCAGCAGCACGACCACCATCGGCACCTACCCGGACCCGTGACCGCCCCCCGTCTGACGCACCCGCCCCGCCCCGGCGCCCTGTCGCGCCGGGGTTTCGGCGCGTCCAGCCGTTCGTGACGACCAAGAAGTTCGCGCCGCCGGGCGCGGCGAACGTGGCCGCGCGGTTGCGGCTCACGCCCGAAACCGGGCTGTGGAAAGCGAAGAACCCGATGTGACGGGCCCGACCCGCGCGGACCGGGCGCCGGTGTCGGCGGTTCCCTTGACGTTAGGGCACCGGCCGGTAATACTCACCCCGTACACGCCCACGATGTGTTCAAGGGGATTGCTCCAAATGGCCCACGTTGTCACCGCGAACTGTAACGACTGCAAGTACACCGACTGCTGCGTCGTCTGCCCGGTAGAGTGCTTCTACCAGGACGACATGATGCTGTACATCGACCCGGAAGACTGCATCGACTGCGAGGCGTGCGTGCCCGAATGTCCCGTGGAGGCGATCTTCCACGAGGACAACCTTCCGGCCGACTGGAAAGAGTTCAAGGAACTGAACGCGGAGATGTCCCCGCAATGCCCGGTCATTACGGAAAAGAAAGACCCGCTCTGCTAGCTGGTATTCTCGTCACCGAAGGTCGACGAGCCAGTAGGCACGCTCGTCACCGAAGGTCGACGAGCCAGTAGGCAC
>JBJSXS010000149.1:0-5683 GCA_046086545.1 Gemmata sp. | reverse complement strand
GCCGGCACGCGCGCCTTGATGGACCCGCTCACCGTCGTCCTCGACGACTGCGACGGCAAGGCGGCGGAGGCGCTGATGGCGCACCCGGACCCGATCACCCAGCGCGCGCCGGGCAGCGCGCTCGCTCGCGCCGTGGTCGAGACGGACGCCATCGTTTTGCTCGTCGACGCGGCCAGCACCCGCACCGAGCTGGAAGAGGCGTTCGAGGAGTTCGACCACTTCCTGACGGTGGTCGAGCGCGCGAAGACCGACGCGCGGACCGTGGGCGGGTTCCCCGTGTACCTCGTGCTCACGCAGTGCGACCGGCTCGCGCAGCCCGGCGACACCCTCGAGGCGTGGGAGGCTCGCGTCACCGACCGCGTGCGGTATGCGGACGACCAGTTCAAGGAGTACCTGCGGGAAGCGGTGGCCGACGGCGCGCCGGCCGCGTACCTCGGGTTCGGGAGCGTCGACCTGGACGTGTTCGCGGTCGCCATCCGCCGGCCCCCGCTGAGCGAGCACCCGGCCCCGGGGGACCAGCCGTATCAGGTGGCCGAACTGTTTCGCGACTGTTTCGCGGCGGCCCGCGCGCACCACGACCGCGCGCGGCGGTCCGAGCGGCGGCTGAAGTGGACGGTCCGCATCGCGCTCGCGGCGGTCGCGTTCCTGTCACTGGTGCTGGGCACGATCGGGCTGTTCCCGCCGGAAGCGGCGGCGCCCGACCTCGCGGCGAAGATCGACGACTACGAGCGGCACGAGCGCCCCGCCGCGGAGCGCCTCGCCGACGCCCGGCGCGAGCACAACCGCGAAGCGCTGCGGCGGTTCGCGGGCGACGGCGCGTTCCCGGGCCTCTCCGATAACCGCCGCACCTTCGTGGAAAGTCGGCTCAAGGAGATCGCGGACTACGACACCTACCGGGCGAAGCTCGCGAGCGCGACCGCGCCGGCGGCGGCGCGGAGTAGGCCGGAGTTGGGGCGGGTTCGCGAGCGGCTGCGCACCGACCTCGCGCTGCCGACGGAGTACTCGTGGGGCGAGACGGCGGCTGCCGAGCTGCGCGACAAGTGGATCAAGGACTGCGACGCCATAGAGCCGGCCCAACAGCGGTTCGTGGACGCGTACCGCGCACTCGATCACACGGCGCTCGCGCTGCTGGTGAAGCGCACGTTCGATGACAGCTGGCTGAAGGACGTGGACGCGATTGCCGCCGCTGCGGACCGCCCGCAGTTCGATCTGAGCGAGCCGCTCCCGGGGTCACCCGCGATCAACCAGCCGCGCGGCGAGGCGGTCACCAACCGCGTGCCGTACGAGTTCGACGAGGTGTATCAGGCGCGCCGCTACCTGGAGCAATCGCGCGACCGGGTGCTGCACCTGCGCGACCTCGCGGACGCGCTCGGGCTGACCGCCGGACCGAACCGGCCGCCCGCGGCGCTCGCGATCCCTGGCCCCGACGGCGCGGACTCCGCCGCGCTCCCGACCAAGCACCTCTCACTGCTCGGGGACAACTACCGGCGCCAGACCGCGGGCTACCCCGAATGGGCCGTGGTCAACTTCCTCGACCCGGCGCGCGGCGCGCTCGCGGCGCGCCTGCGGGCGTCGTCCGCAGCCGGCGCGGAACACGTCCACCGCCTTCTCACGGTGAAGGACACCGTCGAGGGCTGGTCCGCGGTCGGCGCGGCACTCGCGGACCCGAGGTTCACCGACTGGGCCCGGTTGCTGTTCCTCCTGGCGCGCCTTCAAGACCCGAACGCAACGAACCCGGTCGCGGACCTCGCCACATTCCTGCGCGATCTGGACAAGAAGACGCTCTACCTGGATCTGAAGAGCTACGAACTCGCCATCCCGCTCGACCTCACGTTCGACCGCGTGGAACCGGCGGGGCCGTTCGCGATCACCGTTACGCGTGCGAACCAGACCTCCGACACGGCGAAGTTCACCGTGGGCAAAGGGGCTGTTCGGGGCACGGCGACCGCCTACCCGCTCGCGCCGGACGGGAACACTAAGCTCGCGTACCGCCCCGGCGACACCCTACGCGCGGAACTCCCGGTGAAGGCCGGCACACGCGACCTGAAACTGGTGTGGGAAACCGGCCCGACTAAGACCTTCCAGTTCGACCGACTCGCGCAGGAACCGCGGCTCACCAAACCGGCGGACGGCACCGAACCGGCGCCCGGGGTGCGCCTAAGCCTTACGGCCGGCAGCGTCCCGAAGTTCCCCGCGCTGATGCCGCTCCCGAAGTGAGGGCCCCGGTAACACTCTAACGCCGATCGATGTTCCACATGGAACGGTGAAACCGCTGTGAACGTCAGAATGATCGCGCGCCGGGGATGAGGCAACTGAGGATGAGTTCGGCTATCCGCGCGCAAGGAATTGGGTACACTTTGGTTATCGGTTCCGCGGGCTCGCACCCAACGCCACGGACGCGCCATGCACATTCAGGACATTTTCGCCCAGCACCGAACGACGTTCAGCTTCGAGTTCTTCCCGCCGAAGACCGACGCGGCGAGCGATGAGTTGTTCGTTAACATCGCGTCGCTTCAGGAGTTGCAGCCGTCGTTCGTGTCGGTCACCTACGGGGCCGGCGGCAGCACCCGCGACCGCACCCACGATCTCGTTGTGCGGATCGAGCGCGAGACGAACCTCACCGCTGTGTCACACCTGACCTGCGTGTGCCACTCGCTGCCCGAGATGACCGCCATCCTCGACCGGTACGCGGCCAGCGGCATCGAGAACATACTCGCGCTCGGCGGCGACCCGCCCAAGAACTTCACCCACGACCGCGCGAAGGACGCGTTCCGCTACGCCGACGAACTGGTGCGGTACGTCCGCGGGCGGTCCGGCCCGAACGGGCGCGGGTTCGGCATCGGCGTCGCGGGGTTCCCCGAGGGGCACCCGGGCACCCCGAACCGACTTCAGGAGATGGACCACCTCAAGCGCAAGGTGGACGCCGGCGCCGACTACATCTGCACGCAACTGTTCTTCGAGAACCGCGACTTCTACGACTTCCGCGACCGGTGCGACCTCGCGGGCATTCAGGTGCCGATCATCGCCGGCGTCATGCCGGTGACCACGAAGGCGGGCATGGTTCGAATGGCCGAACTCGCTGCCGGCGCGCGCATCCCGGCGAAGTTGCTCCGCGCCGTGAACCGCTGCTCCGACGACGCCGCGGTACAGCGCGTGGGCATCAGTTGGGCCACGGAACAGTGCGCGGACCTGCTGCACCACGGGGTCCGCGGCATCCACTTCTACACGCTCAACAGGTCCGACGCCACGCGACAGATCTACCAGAACCTCGGGGTCGAAAGCTCCGTCGCGCTGCGCGCGGGGTGACGTGTCGTAGGACAGGCTTCGAGCCTGTCCCCGGCAATGACAGGCTGGACGCACGTCCTACGAGAAACCCGCCATGCTCCGCACCCCCGCCGCCTTCGCACTCCTGTTCGCGCTCGCGCTGACCGCGCAGGCGCAGCCCAAAGCCGAGACCGTCACGTCGAAGGGCGGCGTGGTGGTGTGCGTCTCGCCGCCTGCGGCCGACGTGGGCCTGAAGGTGCTGAAGGACGGGGGCAACGCGGTGGACGCGGCGGTGGCGACCGCGTTCGCGATGGCGGTAACGTGGCCCGAGGCCGGTAACATTGGCGGCGGCGGGTTCATGATGGTCGCGGCGCCCGGCAAAGAGCCCACCTGCATCGAGTACCGCGAGACCGCGCCGGCCGCGGCGAAGGTCGACCTGTTCGCCGACGGCAAGGTGACCTCGCTCAGCCACAAGGCCGCAGGCGTGCCGGGCACCGTTCGCGGGCTGGCACTCGCGCACAAGACATTTGGCAAACTGGAGTGGACGGCCCTCGTGACGCCCGCGGCCGAGTTGGCCGAGAAGGGGTTCACCATCAACGCCGCGCTCGTGACCGGGCTCAACAGCGTGTTGGGCAACCCGCTGACGACGAACGCCGAGTTCAAGCGCGTGTACGGCAAGCCGGGCGGCCAGAAGTGGAAGGCCGGTGACACGCTGGTTCTGAAAGACCTCGCCCGCACGCTGCGCGTCGTCGCGGAGAAAGGGGCCGACGCGTTCTACGCCGGTGAACTGGCCGAACTGCTCGAGAAGGAGATGAAGGCCGAGGGCGGCCTCATCACGCGGGCGGACCTCGCAGCGTACAAGGCGAACGAGCGCAAGCCGATCCGCACCACGTTCCGCGGGTTCGACGTGTACGGGCCGCCGCCGCCGAGTTCGGGCGGGGTCGCGCTCGCCGAGATGCTCAACATCCTCAAAACGTTCGACCTCAAGAAGCACTCGCGGTTCTCGCCCGAAAACACGCACCTCATGATCGAGGCCATGAGGCGCGCCTACGCGGACCGCGCGCGGCACCTCGGCGACCCGGACTTCACCAAGATCCCCGCCGAACTCACGACCAAGGAGTACGCCAAGAAACTCGCCGCTGCCATCGATCCCAAGAGGGCGACTCCCAGCGCGGACCTCGCGCCGGAGATACCGCTCGACAAGCCGAGCGACAGCACCACGCACTTCTCGGTGATCGACAGGGACGGCCTCGCGGTGAGCAACACCTACACGCTGGAGAACAGTTACGGCAACCGCGTGGTGGTCCGCGGCGCGGGGTACATCCTCAACAACGAGATGACCGACTTCAACCCGCGGCCCGGCCTCACCAACACGAAGGGGCAGATCGGCACCGCGCCGAACCGAGTCGCGCCCGGCAAGCGGATGCTCTCGTCGATGACCCCGGTGATCGTGCTGAAGGACGGTCGCCCGGTGCTCATCACCGGCAGCCCCGGCGGGCGCACCATAATCAACACGGTGCTGTGCGTCGTGCTGAACGTGCTGGAATACGGCATGACCGTTGACGAGGCGGTGAGCGCCCCGCGGCTGCACCACCAGTGGTTCCCGGACGTGGCGAAGTTCGAGGGGCTGAAGACTTACCCGGAGTTGGTGGACAAGTTGAAGCCGCTCGGGCACACCGTCACGGAGGCGCGACAGGGCGACGCCCACTCCATCGCCATCGACCCCGACACCGGCCTGCGCAGAGGCGCCGCCGACAAGCGCCTCGACGGGAAAGCGGCGGGCGAATAGGTAGAGGTCGCCGGCGCGAGCAAAGACCGCATCTGCCGTTCGCACGCTCCGGGACCGCACCGCGAAACCGGCCGGGGTGGGCGGGTGTGCGACGCACCAAAGGTGCGGCCCAAAAGCGACAAGTAAAGGTTCGCGACCCGGGGGCGCTACCCGCGCACGGTCGTCGCCTCACATCAGCTCCCGGCCCAGCCCTTCCTTTTTCGCGGCCTCGACCACCTTCACCGCGAGCGCCACGTCCTCGATACCGAGACCGAGCGACTTGAACAGGGTCACGTCCTGCGGGGACTCGCGCCCGGGGTAGCGGCCCACGAACAGCGGGGCGAACTCGTACACGTCGCTCCACTGGAACAGACCGGCCTTCATCGGTTCGACGAAGTCGCCCGCTTCGAGCTTCGCCTGTTCCTTGCTGTCCACCGCGATCACCTGCGTGCGGCGGAACACCTCCACGTCGGTTTCCGTTTTGCCCAGGAAGTTCGAGCCGACGATGTTGAGGTGTTGCCCCTCGCCGATCCATTCGCCGAACAGCACCGGCTCGCGCGCGGCGGTCGCCGTGATGACGATGTCCAGCCCCTTCGCGGCGTCCTCGGGCCTGTCCACCGGCACGACCTCGACGCCGGTCTCCTGCGCGAG
>JBJSXS010000148.1:0-6351 GCA_046086545.1 Gemmata sp. | reverse complement strand
GAACCTGTAACCTTCGGCTCCGGAGGCCGACGCTCTATCCAGTTGAGCTACGGGCACGCAGATCTCACACCCCGATATTAGCCGGTTTTGAACGGATGGCAACCCTGCTCGAGGGAACCGACACGCCCGGCCCAGGCCCGCGGACTTGAGGTTGCTCTTACCTCTTCTACCCATTCACACCGAGTAGCGCCCGAAGCCGGACTTCGCGACAGACGCGTCCCGCTCACCGGTCCCGCCCCGACCCCGAAGCACCGATGAACGGTACGTTGATGACGATCGGCACCCCGCCCTTCAGCGTCGTGATGTTGCAACCGGTTGCGTTCTGAAGGCCCGGGCAGAGGAGCATATCCGGCTCGTACTTCGGCGCGGCAGCTGCCCGGCGTCGGTCGAGACCGCGCTGCTGCACTTTAGCCACAGCGCCGCTGCCCCCTTCCTCGCTGCCGCGAGCGCGGATCGGCTCCGGCGAGGTTCAGGTGGGGCACGCGCGAGTCACCAGAGGCGGCTTCTTCTCCTGGGCCGGCAAGTGCGGAAGCGAGTCGCGGGGTGAGAATGATGGCGCGGACGGTAAGAAGTGGCGCGGCCCCGACGGGTGCATCACTTCTTCGCGCCGAACAGCTTCTCGGGAACCCCCGCTGTCGCACCGGCGGGCGGCTTCACCCCGGCGGCTTGCGCGAGGATCGCGGCCGTCGCGAGCGGCGTGACGCGCTCCCTGCGAGTGCCCGCGACGACACCCGGCCCGAACACCACCAGTGGCACGTGCGTGTCGTAGGCGTGCGGTGTGCCGTGCGAGGTGCCCGTGGCCGTCGCGGCGCCCGACAGGTGCAGCGGCTTCAGCACGAAGTACACGTCGCCGCTGCGCGCGGGGTGGAACGAGCGCGCCACCATCGCGCCGGTGGCGTCGCTGGCGGGAACGCCCTGTTCGAGCGTGGTGCGGGTGTACGTCGCGGCCACGCCCGGTTGCTTCAGAAGCCACGCGGCCAGTTCCTGCTCCACGTCCGACTGTTTCACGTCCGCGGCCTTGAGCGCCTTCGCGCTGAGGTACACCCACGGCCCGGAGATCGCTTCGACCCACTTGCCCGCCTGCTTGCCGTACTTGTCCGCGAGGAACGTTTCGACCTTCGCCGCGACCGCCGGCTGCACGCGGGCCGCGTCCTTGCCCTCCTTCTTGCTGAACTCGGGCAGCGGGCACACGCCGTGATCCGCGGTCATCGCGAGGACGTACTGCCCCTTGCCCACCTTCGCGTCGAGGACTTCGAGCAGGCGCTTCATGACGAGGTCGGACCGCAGCGTCACGTCGAGAACTTCCTGCGAGTTCGGTCCCCACGCGTGCCCGACCGCGTCGTTCGAGGAGAAGCTGAGCGCGAGCAGGTCGGGCACGTCGCCGGTGCCCAGTTTCTCCGCGTCGAGCGCCTTTTCGGCCAGCGCGAGCAGCAGGTCGTTGCCGAACGGCGAGGTGAACACCGCGGTGAAGTACGCGGGCTTCGTCTTCGGGTCGGTCGGCTCGAACGGGTGCGGGAACGTCCGCCCCTGACCGGCGCCGCGGCCCTCGCCGGAGCCGTCGTCGGGGCCGACGAGCTTCGCGTAATCGAGGTCGGAGCGGAGGCGCTCCCACGTCCTCCCGCGCCACCGCTCCGCGGGCTTCGCGGCGTTGAACTCCTTCACCCACGGGTGCAGCGTGTCGCGGTAGTAGGTCGACGTGACGAACTGCCCGGTGCCGCCGTCCATCCAGTAGCACGCGTCCGGATTTTTGCCCCCCGGAATCGCGGCCCCGCGGTTCTTCAGCGAGAGCGACACGACCTTCGCCTTGCCCCCGGTGCCCAGCTTCAGCGCGTCCGCGAAGGTGGGCTTGAGCGACCGGTCGGGCGACACGCCACCGGTGGCGCCTTTCTTCTCGTCCTCGTCGGTGCCCTCCGCGGTTCGCCCCGGCACCTGTACGTGCCGGTCGGAACCCACGCAGTTGACCGACTTGCCGACGGAGCGCTCGAACCAGTCGTTCCCGACGACCCCGTGTTCGGCGGGCGCGCACCCGGTGACCACCGACGAGTGCCCGGCCGCGGTGACGGTGTACGAGTACGGGTAGTGGCAGTCCGCGAACCACGCCCCCTGGGTCGTGATGCGGTTGAACCCGCCATCGCCGAACTGCGCTTTCCAGCGCTCGAGGTAGTCCCCGCGGAGCTGATCGAAGAACACCAGCACCACGAGTTTCGGGCGCGCCGGCTCGTCCGCGGCTTGCGCCGGCGCGGGACCTGCTACGCCGCACGCGGCAACGAGCGCGAGCGCAGCGAGGGTGAGTACGCGCACGGCGGGAGGCACTCCGCAGGTGAATGAGGGCATGCGGTTTAATTTACCTGGTAGGAACCGGCCGGCCGCGTCGGGGGACCGAATTTCGCGTTCCAAGAAGGCGCGCCTACCTTCGCCGCGGTGCGGCGACAAGGTGCGCACGAGCCTGGGCCTTCTCGACCCAATACAGGGGAAGCCGACCGAAGTGCCGCAGCTCCCGTCCGGCGGCGACACGAGCCGTGCCGGCCTCGTGTGGCGCGCGGGCGTGCTGTGGTCAGCTACTACTCGTCTCACGCTTGCAAGTCGGCGAACTGCCCGGCAGAAGCGAAGTGCGCGAGGCGGCGCTCACTTCTTCGCCGGAGGCGCCGCGGGCGCGACCGTCAGCCAGAGGTCCGCGGTCGCGTCGTCGAACTCGGTGAGCGGCGCGCGAGCGGTGCGCGTCAGCTCGGGCGCGTCCTTCACTTTGCCCACCAGCCGGAACGCCCCGGACACCAGCTTCTCCGAGGTGAGCGACACGGTGACCGTGTTCGGGTCCGGCTTCGCGGGCGCGGTGATCTCGAACTTCACGCCCGCGGGCAGCCCCTCCGCGACCACCTCCACCGGCTTCGCGAACCCGCGCACGCGGGTCACCTTCACCGGGACCGCGAGCGGCTGGCCCGGTGTCAGCGTGAACCGGTCGGCGGCAACCGACAGGTCGTAATCCGGTTCCGAGAGCGCGCGCAGCAGGAACGCGTGCCGCAGCCAGTACCCGCCGAACAGGTCGGAAACCGCGACCGTGTACGTGCCGTCGGCCGCGGGGGTGAACGCGAGCGTGGTGTCGGAGTTGAGTTTCCCCGGTTCGGCCCGTGCGATCTGTTTGCCTTCCGCGTCAACGACGCGCACAATTGGGTCACACGCGAGGCCGAGCGCGCGGCTCTCCGCCTGGAGCGTCAGCGCCTGCCCCTTCTTGAGCTGAACGGCGAACCGCACCTCCTCGTTCCGCTTTTCGATGCGGCCGGTCGCGGAGAACGGCGGCTGGAGCGTCTCCCTCGCGCCCGGGGCGTCAACCGCGTGCGGCTCGTGGCGCACGCGAACCGCGTTCGCCAGTTCGCCGCTGTAAGCGCGCGCGAACGGGTCGTCTTCGTGTGAGGCGTGCAGCGTGAGCTTTGACGCTTCGCGCGTCAGGTTCCAACCGGTCAGTTCGCCGCGCCACGGCAGGCCGCGTTTGACCGCGAGCGGCAGCGCCGCCTCCGCGAACGCGCCGGTGGTGAGCGTCAGCCGGTACACGGCCGCCTCGGAGCCGAAGAACCGGATGCTCGAATCGGGGGTAGAAGGGAACGCGTACAGGCGCACGACGTAGGTGCCGTCCTTCGGCGCGGTGTACGCGAGTTGCGGGTCGAGGCCGCTGTAGTCGTGGTTCTCGTCGATCACGAACCCGTCGGTCGAGACCAGTTGGAGGATCGCATCAACGGGGGACCGCAGCACCGAGTTGGCTTGCAGCGACGCGACGAGCGTCTGCCCCCTCTTGAGTTGCACCGCGAAGCAATCGACGTCGCCGGCCTTGTCGAGTTTGCCGTTCACCACCGCGGGGCCGGCGAGCGCGTGCGGTTTGCGGAAATCGTCGTTGGGCTCATTTTCGGTCAGTTCGGGCAGCGTGCCGACGATGAACGGGCGCGGCGCGCTCGCGCCGTCGGCGTTGTGCGCGCGGAGCCAGCACACCCCGGGCGCCGCGTCCTTCGCCACCGCGACCTTCAGCTTGCCTTTGACGTGCTCGACTGACACGTGCCTGTTGCTGGACCACACCTTCGCGCCGGAGTCGGTCAGGCCGGCCGCGGCGACCTCGACCGTGGTGCCGCGCTGCGCCCCCGCGGGCGACAGGTGGGTGACCGCGGGCGGGGCGGCGGGGGCAGCAGAAGCGGCTCCGCAGACGATCGCCGACAAACACAGGTTGAAGAAGAACCGACACGTGCCGACCGTCTTAAACGCTGTGTTCATCTTTGCAATCTGTTGATAGCAGACGTCGTCGGGTCACATCAGCTCTTTGATGGGCGTGGGGTCGCTGACGAGGTGCGCCGGGCGGCCCTGCGCGTTGTAGACGATCTTGTTCGGGTCGATGCCGAGTTTCGTGTACACGGTGGACACGAAGTTCTCCGGGGCCAGCACGCGCTCGTTCGCGGCGTAGCCCTTGCGGTCGGTGGCGCCGACGACCGTACCGCCCGGGGTGCCGCCGCCCGCGAACAGGACGCTCATCGCGTTCGCCCAGTGGTCGCGGCCCGCCTTCGACTGCCCCGACAGCGTCGAGATCTTGGGCGTGCGCCCGAACTCGCCTAGCGCGATCACCATCGTGCTTTCGAGCATCCCGCGATCTTCGAGATCGGAGATGAGGGCCGCGACCGACTGGTCCCAGCCCGGCAGCCGCTTGGTGAGGGTGCCGAAGATGTCGGTGTGGTGGTCCCAGCCGCCGTCGTTGACGGTGATGAACGGCACGCCCGCTTCGACCAGCCGGCGGGCGAGCAGCAGCCGCTGGCCGAACTGGTTGCGGCCGTAGTTCTCGCGCACCTTCGTCGGCTCGCGGCCGATGTCGAACGCGGCCTGCGCCTCCTTCGCGTTGATGAGGTCGTAGGCCTGCTTGTAGTGCTCGTCGAGCGCCAGCGCCGGGTCGCCCGCGGCCTTGTCCATGAACCGCTTGAGGTTATCGACTTCTCCGCGAACGCCGGCGCGGTCGTCGAACCGCTCGCCGGTCAAGCCCTCGGGGAGCGCGACGTCGCGCACCTTGAACCCCGCGGCGTTCGGGTCGCCGCCCACCACGAAGGGCGCGTACTTGGCGCCGAGGAAGTTGGGGCCGCCGCTGCGCGTCATGGACGGCAGCCCGAAGTACGCGGGCAGGCCGGCGGCCGCGGGCGGCTTCTCGTGTGCGACCACCGACCCCATGCTCGGGTGGAAGCTGACGAACGCCCCGCACCCGACCGGGATGCGCGGCGGCGCCCCGGTCATCATGTAGTGGTTGCCGGCCCCGTGGTTGCCCTGGTCGTGCCGGATCGAGCGGATGATCGCGTACTTGTCGAGGCTCTTGGCGAGCTTCGTCATGTGCTGCGAGAACTGCACGCCGGTAACGGCGGTCGGGATGGCCTTGAACTCCCCGCGGTACTCCTCGGACGCGTCCGGCTTCGGGTCGAACATCTCGAAGTGCGTCGGCCCGCCGTCCATCCAGATGAGGATGCACGACTTCGCTTTTGCGATGGGCTTGTTGACGGCTTCGGCGGCCCACCCCCGTGAGCGAAGCGCGGTGAGGAGGCCGCCGCCGAGCAGCGCCCCGAGGCCGAGTTGAAGGCTGTCGCGGCGGGAGAAACCGTTGCAGTTGGTGGGCATAAGTGAAAACCTCGTAAACGAGATTCAAGCGTACTCGATTTTCGCTGCGTCTCCAGGATACATTTCCGCGATCTGTTCCGGAAAGTATCGCATCTGGAACGCGTTCTCCAGAAACCGTTCGGCCGGTGTACTCCGACCGCGGACCCGAAATTACCTCGGCAGCGCTACCAACTCCGTGATCGCAACCAGTTGCGGCTACCGGGCACAGGGCGGCTCGCCGCTCTCGATCAGAGCCCTTCTCTAACCCTTCACAGCCGCTGGTCTCAGTCGTTGAACACGAACTCCGGGGTGTTGATCAGCGCCCACATCAGGTCTTCGGCCGCGGTGCGCGGGGTGGCCCCTTTCTTCTCGAAGCGCTTCAGCGCGCTGGTACGTTCATTATCGGTCGGGAAGCGGCAGTACACGAGCAGGTAAAGCTCGTCGACGACCTCGGCCGGCGACTTCTTGCTCTTCGCGAGCGTCGCGCAGCGGCCCTCGTCGGCCGTTACCTTCTTGTACAGCGCGGGGCTGTTCATGAGGTGGAGCGCCTGAACGACGGTCGTGTCAGTGGTGCGCTCGCACGGCGGGTCCTGGTTCGGGTCGGGCCGGCCGAAGCTGTCGAGGAACACCGATTGCGCGCGGGCGGTCCACACCTCCATCGCTCGCGCCCCGGGGGCCATCGCCTCGAACTTCTCCGGCACGCCGGTGATGTCGCTCACCATGTCGAGCAGCACCTCCGCGCGG
>JBJSXS010000147.1:0-5956 GCA_046086545.1 Gemmata sp. | reverse complement strand
CGCGCTGCGGAGCCGCGCCCGCTGGCTGGAGTTGCGGGACAAGGCGGGGCTGTGGGTCGCGGAGTGCGGCTCGCTGCACGTCGCCCACGAGGCCGACGAGGACGCGCTGTTACAGGAGTTCGCGGCCCTCGCTCCGGGGCTGGGCGTGCGGTGCGAGTACCTCCCGCGCGCGGAGGCGCTGAGCCGGTTCCCGGCCGTGAACCCCGCGGGCCTGCGCGGCGCGCTGCACAGCCCCACCGAACTCGCGCTGAACCCACCCGACGCCATCGCACGGGTCCCGCGCTTCCTCGCGGAGGCGCACGGCGTGCAGTTCCGGCTGGGCGAAACGGTCACGAGCGTGCAGGCGCCGCGGGTGAGCACCGCGGGCGGCGCGGTGTGGCACGCGGACCGCGTGCTGGTCTGCTCCGGGGCCGACTTCGAGACCCTGTTCCCGGAGGTGTTCGCCGGCAGCGGCATCCGCCGGTGTAAGCTCCAGATGATGAGGACCGGGCCGCAGCCGAACGGCTGGCGCCTCGGCACGCACCTCGCCGGGGGCTTGACGCTCTGCCACTACAAGGCGTTCGAGCTGTGTCCGGCGCTGCCGGCGCTGCGGCAGCGGATCGCGGCAACGCTGCCGGAGTACGTGAAGTACGGCATCCACGTCATGGCCGCACAGAACGACCGCGGCGAGGTGGTGATCGGCGACTCGCACGAGTACGACGCGGACATCAGCCTGTTCGACAAGGCCGAGGTCGACCACCTCATCCTGTCCCGCTTGCGCGGAATGGTCGAACTGCCGGACTGGAACATCGCGGCCCGGTGGCACGGCGTCTACGCGAAGCACCCGGAGAAACCGTTCGTGACCGCCGAGCCGCACCCGGGGTGCACGGTCGCGGTCGCCCCGGGCGGGCTGGGCATGACCATGTCGTTTGCCATCGCCGAAGAGTGGTGGGCCGCCCAGTAAACGGCCGCCCGGCTCCGGTCGCCTACCAAACTACCGAAGGCCGCGGGCACGTGCCCGCGGCCTTCGGTGGTTTGAATGTCCGTTCGTCTTACCGCCAGCGGACGGCAAAGCACGAGTTGCCGAGCACGACCAGTTCGCGCTCGGCGTAGCCCTGATACTCTAGAAGGTCAAGCAGCTCCTCCGCGTCGCTCAGCGCGGACACGGTAGTCAGGTGCCAGTCGGTGCGGAGCGCGGGCGCCTGGTGGCGACCGGTGGCGAGCGTCTCGGCGCTGGCGTCGGAGAGCCCGACTACCGTGCTCTCGCCGGCCAGCACCACGTCTTTTGACGGGGCGATCAGGACATACACCGCACCGACGCCGAGCAAAACACCGACCGTCACGAGGGTGAGTATCATGTCCGTGCCCTCACTCCAGGGTGCTGTACTTCGCTGTCCGTGAACCGTAGAACACGGCGCGCGGGGCGCAGCGAAAAACAGACCGGAAAATCGGAATATTCGGAACGTTCCGCTGTGGGCGTAACAGTTACGTTCGGGCGCGAGCGGGCGGACGGGGGATTCCGTTCCGGGTGAAGCTCCGCCCTCATCACGGGGCGCGAGCGGGCGTCATGTCCTGCGCAGGGAATCGGCGAACGGCGGGCGCGGCGAGTCGTTTCAGTCCGCGATCCCCGGCGCGAATTCGGGCCGGGTAGCGGACTCCTGTGTCGGAAGAGTTGCGAAAGCGGTGCCGGAACTGCGGGCGCACGGATCAGCGCCGCTTGCGGCTTCCCGAGCGAATGGGGCGCCCGCGAAGCCGCGAGCGGCTGGCGCAATTACTCCGACGCCAGCGCGTCGCGGACGATGAGATCGTTGACGCGCCGGGCGAACGCCACCGGGTCGCTCACTTTCGAGCCTTCGGCGATCACCGCCTGCTCGTAGAGCAGCCGCGCGTAGCTCTCGAACCGCGGGTCGCCCGCGTTCTTCTCGTGCAGCGCGCGCAGCGCTTCGACGGTGGCGTGTTTGGGGTTCAGCTCCAGCACGCGCTTCACCGGACCGGCGTCGCGGCCCATGCGCTCCATCAGCCGCTCCATGTGGGCCGACACGCCGTGCCCGTCGGCCACGAGGCACGCGGCGCTCTCGGTGAGGCGCGTCGTGAGGCGCACGTCGGCCGCCTCGGGCAGCTTCTCCTTGAGCGCGGCGAGTAGCGCCGCGAACCGGTCCTTGTCGTCCTGCCGCACCTCGCCGGCCCCGGTCGCCTCGGCGCGGTCGGCCGCGACGAGCTTCTTCCCCTTGTAGGTGCCCAACTGCGGGACCGCGAACTCGTCGATGGGGTCCGTGAGCAGGAGCACGTCCTGTCCGTTGGCCTTGAACGCCTCCAGGTACGGCGAGTGGCGCAGCTGCTCCGCCGACTCGCCGATCAGGTACGCGATGTCCGCCTGGCCGTCGGGCATCTTCGCCACGTAGTCCGCGAGCGTGGTGCGCTTGCCCGCCTCCGTGTTCGCGCTCTCGAACAGCAGCAGGTCCGCGACCTTCTCGCGGTTGCTCCAGTCGCGCGTCAGGCCCTCTTTGAGGACCGTGCCGAACGCCTTGTAGAAGCTCAGGTACTTCTCGGGCTCGATGTTCTTCATCCCCGCGAGCGCGTCGAGGACGTTCTTGACCACGCTCTTCTGGATCGTGTCGAGCAGCGGGTTCTGCTGGAGCAGTTCGCGCGACACGTTCAGCGGCAGGTCGGACGAATCGACCGCCCCTTTCACGAACCGCAAGTACGTGGGCAGCACCTGCTCGCACCGGTCCATGATGAGAACCCGCTGCACGTACAGGCGCAGCCCCGCGACGGGCTCCTCGTAGTCGAAGCCCCAGGGCTTCTTCGCGGGCACGAAGCACAGCACCTTGAACTCGGTCTTGCCCTCCGCGGCGTAGTGAATCACGTCCGCGGGCGCCTCGGTGTCGTGCGCCAGCGACTTGTAGAACTCGTCGTACTCCTCCGGCTTCACCTCCGACTTCGCGCGGAGCCAGATCGCCTTGCGGGAGTTCAGCGTCTCCTCGGCGACCTCTTTGTTCTTCTCGTCGCCCTCGCCGACCTCCTTCTCCACGTCCATGACGACGGGGTGCTCGAGGAAGTCGGAGAACTTGCGCACGAGCTGGCGCAGGCGCCACTGGTCGAGGAAGTCCTTCGCGTCGTCCTTGAGGTGCAGAATCACGTCCGTGCCGCGGGTCGCCTTCTCGGCCCCTTCGAGCGTGTAGGCGCCCTGCCCGTCGGACTCCCACTTCGTCCCCTCGGCGGGCGAACCGGCGGCACGGGTCACCACAGTCACCGTGTCCGCAACCATGAACGCGGAGTAGAAGCCGACGCCGAACTGCCCGATCAGGCCCGGCGCTTCGCCCGTTTTGCCCGCTTGCTTGGCGGCCGCGAGGAACGCCTTCGTGCCCGACTGCGCGACGGTGCCGAGGTTGTCGATCACGTCCTGGCGCGTCATCCCGATGCCGTTGTCCGAGATGGTCAGCGTCTTCGCCTCCGGATTCGGCGTGAGCTTGATCTTCCAGTCGGTGTTGCCTTCGAGCTTGTCCGCGTTCGCGAGCGCGTCGAACCGCACCTTGTTGATGGCGTCCGAGGCGTTGGAGATGAGTTCGCGCAGGAAGATCTCGCGGTCCGAGTACAGCGAGTGCGTGATGAGGTGGAGGAGTTGCTTGAGTTCCGCTTTGAATTCGAGCGTTTCGGCCGGCATGTGTGAGCTCCCTTCGGAGGACCCTTCAACCAAGAAAAGCGGTGCGCGGCTCTTGCGGCGTTCCGAGCGCGACGGTATCCCGGTGCGGTCACGGGTGACAAAATGGCAGCAAACATGTGGGGGCGCCCCCATCTATGCGGACTCCGTGCCAATTCGCGGCGCGAGTCTCGTGATTCTGTTTCGAGCTGTTTTCGCTCAAGTGTCAACCCGGACGGCTTGTACTGCCGAAAGCAGTTGTGCTGGATGCGCCGCGTGGTCGCGTGCGGCGCGCTTTTCCACAGGAGTCATGGATGACGACTTCGCGAGTCACGGTGAAGACGCTCGGCGCGCTGGCGCTGGTGGTCGGGTTCGGCTCAGTGGCCCGCGCGGACCCGGCCCCGGTGACGGTGGAGTGGGCGCAGCAGCAGAAGCCGAAGCAGCCCGGCGTGACCGTGCCGCCGCTGCCGGCGGGGTGCAAGGTGGCGCCGATCCCCGACGGCAAGAACCCGGGCAAGTCCATCGGGTCCATCGTGAGCGGGCCGGATGGTAAGCCGGTGCGCCAGTTCGTCAGCTACGACGAGAAGAACTTCAACATCATCGTCTACTTCGTGGACGGGGCCGAGGCGTACCGCGAGGTGTACCCGCCGGACGCGAAGGACGCGTTCCAGTTCCGCTGGGTCGGGCCGCTGGGCACGAAGTGGGGGCTGGACCGCAACCGAGACGGGCTCATCGACGAGTGGGTCGTGATCTCGCCCGAGGAGGTGAGCCAGGAGATCGCGCAGGCGGTCGTGGCCAACGACCCGAAGCGCCTGGCCGCGCTGATGGTGACGAAGGAGAACCTGAGCGCGCTGGGCCTGCCGCCTGCCGACGCGGACAAGGTGATGGCCCGGGCCGCGGGCGCCGCCAAGCGTCTGACCGACACGGCCGCGGCGCTGAAGCTGACGGACAAGGCCAAGTGGCTGCACGTCGAGTACGGCATCCCGAGCACCCGCCCGGCGGACTCGTTCGGCGGGCGCGAGGACTACACCGCGTACCGCAACGGCACCGTTCTCGTTGAGGACGGCGGGAAGGGGCACGCCCTGCAAACGGGCGAGCTGGTGCAGGTCGGCCGCGCGTGGAAGATCGTGGACGGCCCGTCCGCGGGCGCGGCCCCGCCGCCCAACCAGGGGGGGATTGACGCGGCGGGCGGCGCCGAGGTGCCGGAGGCCATCCGGGTGCTCGTGGACGATCTCAACAAGCTGGACAAGAGCCCGCCGGCGAACCCGAGCGTCGCGGCCGTGGGCGAGTTCAACGCCAAGCGGGCCGACGTCCTCGAACAGATCAACGCGCGGCTCACCGAGGACAAGAAGGAAACGTGGATCAAGATGCTGCTGGACAGCCACATGTCCGCGGGCGAGGCCGGCGAGCCCGGGAACAAGCACCTCGTGCGGCTGAAGCAGTTCAAGGACGCGTACTCGCAGCCGGGTGCGAACCAGGCCATCGCCGCCTACGCCGCGTACCGGCTGCTGTACGCCGAGAACGCGGTCGCGATGAGCAAGGCCAAGTCCGAGGACTTCGGCGCGGTGCAGGACAAGTGGCGGGCGAGCCTGGAAGAGTACGTGAAGGCGTTCCCGCAGAGCGCCGACGCGCCGGAAGCGTTCTGGCGCCTGGGGATGGCTTACGAGCACTCCGGCGCGAAGGACTCGGAGGCCAAAGCGCGGGGCGCGTTCGAGGCGCTGACCAAGAGCTTCGCCACCACCCCGCAGGGCGTCAAAGCGGCCGGAGCGCTGAAGCGCCTGGACAGCGAGGGCAAGCCGCTCGAACTGACCGGGCCGGTGCTCGGCACGGCCCAGCCGTTCAACGCCGCGCAGCCGGGCAAGGCCGTGGTGGTGTACTACTGGGCGAGCTGGAGCAGTTCCCTCGCGGAAGACGCCAAGAAGCTCCAGGCGCTCGTGAAGGACTATGGGCCGAAGGGCCTGGTGGTGGTGTCGGTCAGCCTCGACCACGACGCCAAGGCCGCGGCCGACGCGGTGAAGGCGTCGGGCCTGCCGGGCACGCACCTGTTCGCCCCGGGCGGCCTGGAGAGCAGCCCGCTTGCGGCGGCCTACGGCATCCTGGCGCCCCCGCACGTGCTGGTCGCGGGCAAGGACGGAAAGGTGGCGAACCGCAACGCCGGCGTCGTCACGCTCGAGGACGACCTGAAGAAGCTGCTCGCCGACAAGTGACCGCGCGGACGGGTCGGGAGTCAGGGGCCCGTCAGCCGCGAACCAGCGGCTTACGGGACCCTTGTGTTCCCGCCGAACGCGCGCAACGGCCCACCATGTCCTCGCCCCCACGACACCGCCATTCGCAGCA
>JBJSXS010000146.1:0-4895 GCA_046086545.1 Gemmata sp. | reverse complement strand
TCTTCGACCCGATCGGCCAGGGCGAACGCTTGCAGTTGCCGCACGACGACGATCACAACAAGTCGCGGGTCGGCAACGGCGTCGGCGAGCACATGATGTGCGGCAACCAGCAATTTCTGGTCGGCGAATTCTTCGGCTCGTGGCGCGCTTGGGACGGCATTCGCGCGCTCGACTACCTTCTCAGCCGCGAAGAGGTCGATCCGCAGCACGTTGGCATCACCGGCAACAGCGGCGGCGGCACGATGACGACGTGGCTGTGCGGGGTCGAGTCGCGGTGGACGATGGCCGCCCCGAGTTGTTTCGTCAGCACGTTCCGGCGCAACCTCGAAAACGAACTGCCGCAAGACACCGAGCAGTGCCCGCCGAAGGCGCTGGCGCTCGGCCTCGATCACGCGGACTTCCTCGCGTGCATGGCGCCCAAGCCGGTCGCGATCCTCGCGAAGGAGAGGGACTTCTTCGACGCCCGCGGCTCCGAAGAGGCGTACACGCGCCTGAGGCACCTGTACAAGCTCCTGGGCGCCGAACAGAACGTGAAGCTCCACATCGGGCCCACCGGGCACGGCTACTCCGTCGAGAACCGCGAGGCGATGTACTCGTGGTTCAACAAGCAGACGGGCGCCTCCGGCGCGGGCGCCGAACCGGAGCTCACCGTCGAGAAGGACGACGACCTGCTGTGCGCCCCGAAGGGGCGGGTGGGCGAACTGAAGTCGCGCACCGTGTTCTCGTTCACGGCGGAACGCGCCCGGGCGCGGGGCGCGCCGCGCCCGGGCGGACCGGGGCGCCCGGCGCCACTCGCGGACACGGTCGGCGCGTGCCTCAAGCTCCCGAAGCGCGAGGGCGCGCCGGACTATCGCATCCTGCGGCCGGGCGCGGACCGCAAGTACCACACCAGGTTCGCCACCACCTACGTGATCGAAACCGAGAGGCCCGCGGCCGCGGTCGTGTACCGGTTGAGCGGCGCGGCGCACCTGTCGCGCCCGCCGAAGGACACCGGCCCCGCGCTCCTGTACGTGTCGCACCACTCCGCTGACGCCGAACTGCGCGACGAGCCGCTGCTCGCGGAACTGGCGAGGGCGGAACCGAAGACGGCGTTCTACGCGTGCGACGTGCGCGGGGTGGGCGAGTCGCGGCCCGACACCTGCGGCGGTGCGAACCAGTTCCTCACGCCCTACGGCAGCGACTACTTCTACGCCATCCACGGCCTCATGCTCGACCGCCCGTACGTGGGGCAGAAGGCGTTCGACGTGCTCCGCGTGCTGGACTGGCTGAGGGACATCGGCCACAAGGAGGTGCACCTCGTGGCGAAGGGCTGGGGCGCGGTCCCGGCGACGTTCGCCGCGCTGCTGTCGGACCTCGTGACCCGCGTCACGCTGAAGAACGCGCTGACGAGCTACGCGGACGTCGCGACGGCGGAAACCTACGAGTGGCCGCTATCGAGCTTCCCGCCCGGCGCGCTGTCGTCGTTCGACCTGCCCGAGTGCTACGCGGCTCTGACGGCCAAGAAACTGAAGCAGATCGACCCGCTCGGGGCCGCGGACAAGCCGAAGTGAGAGCCCTACGCCCGCCGCTCGCGCGGCGCGCGGGCGGCGAGCAGCGCGTCCTTCGCGGCGCGCGACAGCTTCTTGACGGCCCGCTCGCGCCGCAGCGCGGCGCCGTGCGAGTCGGCGCGCTCGGAGTAGGCCACGCTCACCGGCAGCCGGGCGCGGGTGTACTTGGACGCGGCGCCCGCGTTGTGCTGCGCGAGTCGGCGCGCGAGGTCGGTGGTGATGCCCGTGTACAGCGTGCCGTCGGCGCACCTCATGATGTACACCACCCACCGCGGTCGCTTCGCTTGTGGCACGGCCCCTCCGGCGTCGAGCTTGACCCAGACATTGTGCCGCAGCGCACTACGCGGGTGGTAAGCCCGGGTCGCGCGCGCGGTAAGATCGCGGGCGGTGAACGTGCCGGTCGCGCGGGCGGCCGGTTCCGCGCGGCGGGGTTGTGGCGCTCGCTCGCGCCCGACAGGCGCGCAGGGGGCGAAGCGGTGTGAAATGTGACCGGGGCGGCACGCGGCCTCACGCGAGGACGTCCGTGATCACTTCGCCGTGAACGTCCGTCAGCCGGCGCTCGATGCCGTTGTGGTAGAACGACAGCCGCTCGTGGTTCAACCCGAGCAAGTGCAAAACGGTCGCGTGCAGGTCGTAAATGGTCGCGACCTTCTCCGCCGCCCGGTAGCCGAACTCGTCGGTCGCGCCGTGCGAGTGCGCGCGCTTCACGCCGGCGCCCGCGAGCCACACGGTGAACCCCTTGGGGTTGTGGTCGCGCCCGCTCGCGCCCTTCTGGAACGTCGGCATCCGCCCGAACTCGGTCACCCACACGACCAGCGTGTCCTCGAGCAGCCCGGTCCGCTTCAGGTCGGTGAGCAGCGCCGCGAGCGGCTTGTCGATGATCGCGGCGTGCGTCTCGTACTGCGCCCTCAGCGTCTTGTGCCCGTCCCAGTTGCCGACGCCCTCGCCCATCGCGTACGCGCCGTTGAAGAGTTGCACGAACCTGACATCGCGCTCGAGGAGGCGGCGCGCGAGCAGGCAGTTCCGCGCGAACCCGCTCTTCCACCTGTCGGGGCTGTCGGTGCCGTACTCCGCGTGTCGCGCCTTCGGCTCTTTCGACAGGTCGGCGGCCTCGGACGCGCGCAGCTGCATCTTCGCGGCCAGCTCGTAGCTCGCGATCCGCGCGCTCAGCTGCGCGTCGCCCGGGCGGGCCTTGGCGTGCTCGGCGTTCAGCAGGTTGAGGAAGTCGCGGGTGTCGGCGTCGGCCCTGTCGCTGACCCCCGGGGGGCGCGTGAGGTTCGGGATCGGCTTGTCCGCGGTGAACGGCGTGCCCTGGAACACGCCCGGCAGGAACGCGCCGCCCCAGTTGTTCGGCCCCACCTGCGGGACGCCGCGCGGGTCCGGGATCGCGACGAACGCGGGCAGGTCTTTGCACTCGCTCCCGAGCGCGTAGCTGACCCACGCGCCCGCGCTCGGGAACCCGTCGAGCGTGAACCCGGTGCTCATCTGGTTCTCGGCCGGGCCGTGCGTGTTGCTCTTCGCGGTCATCGAGTGGATGAAGCACAACTCGTCCGCCAGGCCCGCGACGGCGGGCAACAGGTCGGAGACCATCTTGCCGCTCTGCCCGCGCGGCCTGAACTGCCACAGCGGCTTCACCAGGTTGCCCTGGGCGCCCTGGAAGGTGACCAGCTGGTCCCCGCCCGGGAGCGGCTGCCCGTCGCGCTTCGCCAACTCCGGCTTGTGGTCGAACGTGTCCACGTGGCTGACCGCGCCGGAGCAGAAGACCGTCAGCACGCGCTTCGCCTTCGGCGCGAAGTGGGGCTTGCGCGCGGCGAGCGGCGCGTCGGGCCTGATGTCGGGCCGCACCGGCCCCGCGTCGCGCGCGAGCAGGTCCTGCTCCGCGAGCAGCGCGGCGAGCGCGATCCCGCCCAGCCCGGTGCCGGCGTCGCGCAGGAAGGATCGGCGGTCGGTCAGAAACCCGGGCATGGCGCTCAATCCACGAAGACGAACTCGTTCGCGTTCAGCACGGCGCGGCACAGCGCCGCGAGGCCGTGCTCCTTGACCAACCTGGTCGCGGCGTCCAGTTCCGTCGCGCCCGGGGGGCGCTGGAACGCGAGCGCGAACGCACGCCGCACCTGCGCGCTCGCGTCGGGCCCGGCGTCCGTCTCGACGCGCTCCGCGAGGAACCGCGCCTGTTGCACCATGAACGCGCTGTTGAGCAGGTTGAGGGCTTGCAGCGGCGTCGTCGAGACGGTGCGCCTGGGCGCGATCTGACCGGCGTCCGGGCAGTCGAACGCGCCGAACGTGTCGTCGAGCTGCATCCGCGGCGTCTGCTTGTAGATCATGCGGCGGAACTCGGCCGGGCCGAACTGCTTTTTCGGCGCGTACACCTTCACGTAGTTGCCGTTCGGCTCGAACAGGTCGAACCCGGGGCCGCCCATCGCGAGGTCCAGCTTGCCGCTCACGAACAGCACCGCGTCGCGCAGCGGCTCGGCCTCGAGGCGCCGCGGCGGGTAGCGCCACAGCAGCCGCGCCTGCGCGTCCTTCGCCAGCCCCGCTGCGTTCGACGCCGACGACTGCCGATACGTCGCGCTGGACACGAGCAGCCTGTGGATGTGCTTCAGGGACCACTTCTGCTCGACCAGTTCGCTCGCGAGCCAGTCGATCAGTTCGGGGTGCGTCGGCTTCGCGCCGTTCCGGCCGAGGTCGCTGGGCGTGTCCACGATGCCGGTGCCGAAGTGGTGCTGCCACAGGCGGTTGACGATCACGCGCGCGGTGAGCGGGTTGTCGGGGCTCGCGATCCACCGGGCGAGCGCGAGCCGGCGCCCCGGGTCGGTGGCGTTCTCGGGGATGTCGAGCTTCGGGCCGATGTCGCTCAGCACCCCGGGGCCGACGGGCTCCCGCTTCTGCGTCGCGTCGCCGCGGTGAAGGCGGTAGGTCGCCTCCGGGGCGGTCAGCCGGCCCGCATACGCCATCGCGCCGCGGGCCGAAGCTCCGAGCTGCTTCCGGAGGTCGGCAACCTGCTGGGCCAGCTGTGCCCAGGCGGCGCGCTCGGCGGGCGTCAGGCCCGCGGGCACGGGGTTCGGGGCCCCGGTGAGCGCCGCGCGGTCGTCCGACGACGCGACCGCGGCCCACGTCTCGCGGTCGGCGGACACCTCGATCTTGTACCGGGTCGGCAGCCGGTCCGCGTACTTGCCCTCGCGGTCGCGGGCCCACACGACGCGGTCGATGGTGGCGAGTTCCGCGAGTTCGATCTCCACCCACCCGCGCCCGGACTGGTTCGAGATCCAACTGCGGCCGTTGCCGTACCTGCCGTCGTTGATGAACGCGAGCGCGTGGGTGCCCGGGGCGCCCGAGTAGTTGCCCGAC
>JBJSXS010000145.1:0-5036 GCA_046086545.1 Gemmata sp. | reverse complement strand
CGTGCTCCGCGACCTGAACAAGCAGGGCATGTCGGTGCTGCTGGTCGAACAGAACGCCCGCAAGGCGCTGAAGCTGGCCCACCGCGCGTACGTCCTGAAGACGGGCAGCATCACCCGCCAGGCGCCGGCCGCCGACCTGCTCAACGACCCGGACGTGCAAAAAGAGTACCTCGGGGTGTAGTCTCGCGCCGACGCGACGCGCGGGCGGCGGCGAACGTCGGCTCCTCGACGGGCCGAAAGCGCGAGCGCCACGAGCGCGTCGCGACCTCCCGGCCGCCGCGCCCCGCCGCTCGCGCGGCCGGCCCGTACAACACAACCTCCATGAACATCACCCGCGTTACAACCGACCGCCTCCGCGTGCCGCTTCCGAAGCCGGGCCGCGTGTCGCTCACCGGCCCGAAGGTCGTGTCGCCGGACGCGGCCGACCTCATCCTCGTGCACCTCGAAACGAGTGCGGGCGCGAGCGGGTTGGGCTTCTGCCACGCGCCCGCGGCCGGGGCGTCGGTGCGTGGCCTCATCGAGAACGAACTCGCCCCACTGCTCACCGGGCAAGACCCGCGAGACACCGACCGCTTACTCTCCCGCGCCGAAGCGCACTTCCGCAATGTTGGTTTCGCGGGTCTCGCGGCGCGGGCCTACTCCGCGTGCGATGTCGCCCTCTGGGATGTGAAGGCCAAGGCCGCCGGCGTGCCGCTCGCGAAACTGCTCGGCGGGGCCAAGCCTTCGGCGCCGTTCGTGGTGGGAGACGCGGCGACCGCGGGCCGCGACGCGGCCGAAGCCCTCAAGCTCGCGAAGCAGCACCTCAGAGCCGGGGCAGTGGGCGTTCGCGTCGAAATCGGTTGGGGCGGCGACGTGCAGGCGGACGCGGAGCGCGTGCGGGAAATCCAGGACGGGCTCGGCGAAGACGGGTGGATGGCGGTCAGCGCCGAAGGCCGCTTCGACCTGAGCACCGCTCTCGCGCTGACTCACTTCTTCGAGGACGTCGGCGCCGATGTGTTCGAAGACCCGATCCCGAGCGCGGACGCCATCGGATACGAGAAACTCGCCAAGCTCGCGGAAGTGCCGCTCGCGGTCGGGTCGCAGCTCGACACCCGCGACGCGTTCTTCAAGGTCATCCGCGACGGCGCCATCCGCACGATCCGCCCCGACGTTGGGCGCCTGGGCGGGGTGACGTCGCTCCTGAAGGTCGCCGCGGTCGCGGAAGCGTATCACGTCGCGGTGTCGCCCGTGCGCTTCCCGGAAGTGGGCGTCCACCTCGCCTGCGGGTTGGCGTCCGTGCCGCACGTCGAAACGGTGGCGTGGTTCCGGGACGTGTTCGTCGGGGGCGCGGCTATCGAAGGCGGAAAGCTCGCGCCGAGTGCCGCACCCGGGCTGGGCCTGACCGCAAACGAAGAGAACGTAGCCAGGTGGCGAGTCGCTTAATCTCTCCGAGGGCTTGAATCATGACCCGCGTACTGTGGTCCGTGTTGTTAGTCGCCCTGAGCGCACCGGCGCTCGCAGCCGAGAAGCCGGTCTCGCTGTTCGACGGGAAGACGCTCGCCGGGTGGGAGGGCGACACCGAGAAGACGTGGAAGGTCGAAGACGGGTGCATCGTGGCCGGCACGCTCGACGCGGTCGTGCCGCGAAACGAGTTCCTCTGCACCACCAAGACCTACGAGAACTTCGAGCTGAAGGTGACGTTCAAGCTGACCGGCGACAAGGCGAAGGCGAACGCGGGGATCCAGTTCCGCACGAAGCGCATCCCGAAGCACCACGAGGTGAGCGGCTACCAGGCCGACGTGGGCCAGGACTACTGGGGCGCGCTGTACGACGAGAGCCGCCGCAACAAGGTGCTCGCGCGACCGGACCCGAAGGTGCTCAAGGAGCTGGTCAAGCACGACGAGTGGAACGAGTACGTCATCCGCGCGGAGGGAGACCGCATCAAGCTTTGGCTCAACGGCACACTCACCGTGGACTACACGGAAGCGGACGAGAAGGTAGAGCGCACCGGCATCATCGGGCTGCAGATACACGGCGGTGCCAAGGCCAAGGTGTACTACAAGAACATCGCGATTGAGGAACTGCCCGCGAAGAAGTGAGCCCGTATCGCCCCAGGGCCCGCGGGCCCGGGGAAACCGATCACTTCAGCACCTCCAGCTTTACGTCCTTGAACCGCACTTCGAGCGGGCCGCCGCTGTGCAGTTGCAACCCGATGATGCCCCTTCGCGCGAGCTTGTCGTCTTCGTAGTCGGTGCAGAGGTTGCCGTTGATCCAGATGCGGACGCGAGCGCCAACGGCTTCGACCACGTAGTCGTTCCAGCCGTCCGCCTTCACGAACTGCTCGCCGCCCGCCTTCGCGAGAATGCCGCGCCCGCTCTCCTCGTACAGCTTGCCCCACCACCCGGCTCCGATGTCGGCCTGCGGGCCGCGCATCTCGCCGTCGGGCAGCGGCACGCTGCGGAACTGGATCCCGCTGTTCTCCTTGTTCGGCGTGAGCTTCACTTTGAGCGAGAGCTTGAAGTTCTCGACGGCCAGCGCCGACTTCAGGAAGGTGTTCTTCTTGAGCCCGGCCGCGGACTTGCCCACGATTTCGCCGGAGTCCACGCTCCAGAGCCCCTCGTCGCCGGCCCAGTTGCTCAAGTCCTTGCCGTTGAAGAGCTCCTTCGCGTTGTCCGCGTTCGCGAGCAGCGGCACCTGGGCCTGCGTTTGAAGGTACGCGATCAGCGACCTGAACTCGAAGTCGGTTGTTTGCTTCAGGATATCATCGGGCATCATGGACAGCTCCGACGCCTTCCTGCTCGCGATGTCCTTCGCAGCAATGGTCAGCGTCTCGCGGTCGGTCATCACGGTGAGTACACCGTTCACCTCGCCCTTCACGATGCCGGTGACGGTGCGGTCGTCGGTCAGCACGAAGCGCGTCGCGGCGTACTCTTTCGGAATCACCGCACTCGGGTCGAGGATGTTTTCGAGGAGGTAGTCGATGCTGCCGCGATTAGCGCCCGTGATCTCGGGGCCGACCTTCCCGCCGACGGCGTACAGCGTGTGGCAGCTCAGGCACGTCCGCGCGAACACGGTGCGGCCCAGGTTCACGTCGCCGGCGGGCATCGCGGCCTTCGTGAGCTTCACCTTCCACTCGCTGATGAGCCTCTTGCGCTCCTCCGGGGACTCGCGCACGACGCCCCACAGGTCCGCGATCTGCTTGTTGAGGCCCGCGTCCTCGTACCCGCGAAGCTGCCGCACGACCTCCGCGGGCACGTCGGTGCTGGGAACCTTGTTCTCCGCGACCGCGCTCATGAGCGCCTTCGCGAACCGCGCGCGCGCGGCCAGCGTCGACACCGCATCTCGCTTCTCGCTCTGGGTGAAGTCGCCGTACCTCGCGAGAACCGCGGGCGGCGTCGTCGCGTCGTCGAACGCGGCCAGCCCGCGAAGTGCCGCGCCGCGAAGGTCCTTGTCGCCGAGAGCGGCTTGCAGGAGCGGCGCGGTGCCGGCGTCCTTCGCGTCCACGAGCGCCGTCAGCGCCGCGAGCCGCGCCGCGGTGTCGGCCCGCGCGTCGGCCAACACCTTGCGCAGCGCGGCGCGCGCGTCCTTGTCGCCGAACACCGCCGCGAGGCCCAGCGCCTCCTGGCGAATCGCGCCGTCGGGCGACTTCATGAGCGCCTCGAGCGCCCCGCCCCACTCCTTCGGCATCGGGAGCGCGCGCTTGCCCTTCGCGCCCTCTTGCAGCCCGCGGAAGTACGCGACGCGCTGTTCTTCGCTCGTCGCCCCCGCGAGCGACCCGGTGATCAGGTCGAACGCCTCCGGCGTTCCGAGCGCGCCCACCCGCCGGGCCGCGCACCGCAACACGAACGGTATCTTCCCGCCGGCCGCGACCGCCAGCGCCCGCGCGGGGTCCTCCACGCACAGCGGCTCGAGCGCGTACCAGTAGAGGTACGGCAGGTTGTGATCGCTCACGTCTTCGGCACGCGCGAGCAGCGCCGCGAGCGCGTCCCAGCGGCGCCCGGGCGGCAGGCCAAGTATGGCGGAGGCGACCGCGCGGCGGACGCCGGGCGACGGGTCTTTTGCCGCCAGCTCCGGCAGCTGCTCTCCGGCGAACTGCAGCGGGCGGGCGTCCTCCTGCATGCCGGCGCGGACGGCCCACGCGCGCACGTGCTCGCTCGGGTCCGCCAGCCACTTCTTCACGCGGTCGCCGGTGATTCGGCCGTGCGCGAGGAACAGCCAGAGCGCCCGAAGGCGGACTCTTTCGTCGGCGCTCTTGAACGCCAGCTCGTCGGCCAGCGGCAGTTCGGCACTGCCGAGGAGCCCGGGGTCGCCATTCGTCCAGAACCGCTCTTGCAGGACGCGGCGCGCGGTTCGCGAGTACCACTCGTTCGAGTGCGTCTGGTGCTGGATCAGCTCTCGGGTCGTCGCCTTCGACAGGTCGACGCCCTTCACGGGCCTGGCGTCCTTGTGCGTGATCTTGTAGATGCGGCCGTTCGTGCGGTCCCACTTCTCCGGCTCGCGCAGGTGGCAGATCTGCTTGTCGTACCAGTCGAGCAGGTACACGTTCCCGTCGGGGCCGTACCGGAGCGCGAGCGGGACCGCCCACTTGTCGTTCATCAAGAGGAAGTCGGGGTTGCGGTCGGCTACGTACCCGCTGGCCTTCGGGGCGACCACGTCCACGTTGAGCCGGTGCCCGTGCAGGTTCCCCATGAACAGCTTGCCGTGGTACTCCTTCGGCCACGTCCCGCCCTGGTAGCACATCAGCCCCGCGTGCGCGTGCCCGCCGCCGGCGCTGTCGCTGCGCCCGTTCCCACTGTGCGGGGTGGCCCCCACGTAGTGCCGGTGCAGTGCGATGGTCTTGATGTCGTCGTAAGTGAACGGGTTGAAGTGCGCCCCCGCCTGGCGCGCGTACCGCCCGCCCTGGACGATGTGCCACATGTGCGGGATCACGCACGCTTCGATGAAGAAGTCGCCGTTCGCGTTGTAGTCGAGGCCCCACGGGTTCGAGGTGCCGTGCGCGAACACCTCGAAGGTGTGCTTCGCGGGGTGGTACCGCCAGACGCCGGCGTTGAGCTTCG
>JBJSXS010000144.1:0-2259 GCA_046086545.1 Gemmata sp. | reverse complement strand
CAGGTGCTGCCGCTCGGCCCTACCGGCGCCGGGGACTCGCCGTACCAGTCCTTCTCCGCGTTCGCCGGAAACGTCAACCTGCTCAGCCCGGAACTTCTGGAGCGCGACGGACTGCTGAGAGCCGACCTCTGGGCCGGCGAGCGGTTCCCGGACGGCGAGGTGCGCTACGAACTGGTCACACCATTTAAATTAAAACTGCTGCGGGCCGCGTGGGGAGCGTTCGGCGGCGGGCGCGCCGGGCACCTGAAAGCCGAGTTCGACAACTACTGTGTGGCGGAAGCCAGCTGGCTCGACGGGTACGCGCTCTTCGTGGCCGTACGCGAGGCGCTGGGAAACACGGGCCTGCCCGCTTGGCCCCAGGACCTCCTCCGCCGCGACCCTGTCGCGCTCGCGGAGATCGAGAAGAAGCTCGCGGGCGAAGTGCTGATGCACAAGTTCGGGCAGTTCCTGTTCGACCGCCAGTGGGCCGCGCTGAAGACGTTCGCCGCCGACCGCGGGATCAGAATCATCGGCGACGCGCCGATCTTCGTGGCGCTCGACTCGGCCGACGTGTGGATGAACCCCGACGAGTTCCTGCTCGACCCCGCCCGGAACCCCACGGTCGTGGCCGGTGTGCCCCCGGACTACTTCTCGGCCGACGGTCAGCACTGGGGCAACCCGATTTACGACTGGGACCGGATGGAGGCGACCGGGTACGCCTGGTGGTGCGCCCGCGTACACCGGCAGTTGAAGCAGGTGGACCTGATTCGGCTCGACCACTTCCGCGGGTTCTGTCAGGCGTGGCACATCCCGGCGACGGAACTGACGGCGCGCGTCGGCAAGTGGGTGAACGGGCCCGGCCCGAAGCTGTTCGAGCGTCTGAGCAGGTCGCTCGGTGGGCTGCCGCTGATCGCGGAGGACCTGGGCGTCATCACGCCGGACGTTGAAGAGTTGCGGGACTCTTTCGCGCTGCCGGGCATGCGTGTCGTCCAGTTCGCGCTCGAAGGGCCCAGCAGCCTGCACTGGCCGCACAACTATGTTCCCAACTGCGCGGTGTACACCGGCACCCACGACAACGACACCGTGCACGGCTGGCACGGCACCCTCAGCGACCGGGACCGGCACTACCTGAGCCTGACACTCGGTGCCGGGAGCGGTGACGTCGCGTGGGACCTGATCCGGTCGGCCTGGGGCTCCGTCGCGGCGCTAGCGGTCGCGCCCCTGCAAGACGTGCTGAGCCTGGGGAGTGAGGCGCGCATGAACCGCCCCGGTGTCCCGGCCGGGAACTGGAAGTGGCGGTCCACGCCCGACCAGTTCCGCCCTGAGGTGATCCAACAGTTGGAAGAACTGTCGCGGCTGTTCAACCGGATCCCGGCGGAGGCGAAGCGGGCGTAGGCGCGGCTCACTTCCGGTCGCCGTACTCGTCCTTCCACTCCTCGTACCACGCCATCTGGATTGCCTCTAGGAGTTTCTCGTTCGAGTCGGTCGGCCTGCCGGTAAACCCCTCGAGGTTCAGCACGTGCTTGTGCAGATCGGTGAACCGCACGGTCAGCGGGTCGATGGTGTCGAACTGGTCGAACAGCGCCTCGCCGATCGCGCGCGCGTCGTGCCACGTCATGGTCCTCTCCAAACGAGCCGCGCCAGGCTTCGCGTGCCGGCGGTCACAGTTTGTCGGTGCTCAGGTCGCTCTCACTGGTGCCGCCGAGGACCTTGCGCACGACGTCGTTCATCACGAGCGTCGCGAGCGGGTTGGTCGCGGCGACGTGCGCGTTCAGCGCCGCCTGAAGCGCGCCGAGGTCGGTCCCGGTGGCGGCGGTCCGGAGTGCGGCCCCGGCGCGTGTGATCGCTTCGCGCTGGTCGGCCGTCAGCGCCGCGCCGGCTTGCGCGAGCGCCTTGTCCGTGTGCCGGAGGTCGTTATGGGACTTGTTCCGCAACTCGATCAGGCGGCGCGCGGTGAAGTCCTCCTGCGCGTTGTCGATGCTCTCGCTCACCAGTTTGTCGACGTCGGCGGCGCTCAGACCGTGAGCGGCCTGAACGGTCACCCGGGTCTGGACCCCGCTCCGCAACTCTCTCGCGCTGACGGTCAGGATGCCGTCCTGGTTCACCAGGAACGTGACATCGACCTGTGCAAACTGCGCCGGCATCGGCGGGATGCCTGACAGTTTGAACGTCCCCAAGAACCGACAGTCCTTCGTCAGCTCGCGCTCCCCCTGGTAGATGTTCAGGAGGATCGCGGTCTGGTTGTCGGCCCCAGTGGTGTACCTCGTCGTCGCGCGGGCC
>JBJSXS010000143.1:0-6255 GCA_046086545.1 Gemmata sp. | reverse complement strand
CGTGTGTCGGAGAGGGGAGCTGGACTCGTCACTTGTTGCGGCGCTCTTCGTACACCGCGTCCTTCGGGTCGTCGCTCACGAACCACAGCTTGCCGTTGCGCAGGTAGAACTTGCGCTGCTCGGCCTCGTTCAGCGGGCGGGCGCCGACGCGCCCGAACACGCCGATCTGGTTGCCGGTCTCGTCCACCGCGCGGTCGCGGTCGAGCCCGCGGGCCACGTTGCGGATGTGCCCGCCGTGCGGCAGCCGGTAGGTCGCCACCAGGCGCGGGGTGGGGCGCGGGCTGAAGCCCTCGTACCCCGGCGTCTCGGGCGACATGAGTTGCACCACCCGCATCCCGTTCTTCCCGTCCGCGATGTACGCGAACAGGCTGTTGTAGGTGATGCCCAGCTTCACGTCGTGGGCGTCGTTGATGTGCCCGCCGGCCGTGTACACCTGATCGACCTTCGGCTCCTCGGCGTTCTGGATGTCGAGGACCACCAGCCCGCGCGGGCCGGCGGCCACGTAGGCGTAGGTGCGGGCCAGGTAGATGCTGTGCGCCTCGGGCAGCTTGATCTGCGACCTCACCACCGGCTTCGCCAGGTCGGTGATGTCCAGGACCTTCACCCCCTCCTCGTCGCACACGTAGGCGTACCGCAACTGGGTGGCGACCATGTGCGGGCGCTCGAGGTGGTGCCTCTTGTCCACCACGCACGTCACCTTGGGCCTCGTCGGGTCGTCGATGTCCACCACCACCAGCCCGGCGTCGCACGACACGTAGGCGTAGTGCCCGACGACGTGGACGTGCTTGGCGTCGTACAGCAGCCCGTCCGGGTTGAAGCACACGTCCTTCTTGAGGAAGTTGTTCACCGGGTTGCCGTCCAGCGTGGTGCCCACGCCGGTGATGATCAGGCCCTCGTACTTGTCGGCGATGTACAGGTACCCGAACAGCGGGTGGATCTTCTGCTCCTTGTTCCCCGGGGTCTGTGCGCGGGTCGGGTCCACGGACACCGTGGTCGGGGCCGCCACCCAGGTCGCGTACTTCGTGTCCAGGTAGAACTTCTGGCCCACCGGCGACACCGGGGCCGTGGTTATGCGCTCGGCGAACGCCTTGTCGTCGATGAACGCGATGTCGAACACGCGGACCCCGCCCTCGCCGCACGCGGCGTACAGGTACTCGCCGCGGTTCTGCACCATCAGCACCTCGGACTTCTTGAGCGGCCGGGTCATGCCCTTGGCGATGTCGCGGCCGGGGTGCTCGTGCGCGTTCTTCAGCAGCCCGCCGGCGGCGGCGTGCTTCTTGTAGTGGTCCGGGTACGCGTAGTAGTGCAGGTCGCTGCCGAACACCGCCTGCGGCTCGCTGTTCTCGGTCACCTGGATCGCGAACAGCCCCTCCTCGCCGGCGGCGGCCCACGCGTACTTGCCGACGAAGTTCATGAACCCGGTGCCGTGCATCAGCAGCTGCGCCAGCCACGCGTTGTTGTCGTTCTTCTTCGACATGTGGCAGTCGGTGCACTGCTTGGTCTCGCCCACCCCGCTGCCGCGGACCGTGTGCGGCACGTTCGTGCTGAACGCGATGCCGCCGTACCCCTCGGCCGAGTGGGTCTGCTGCTGGACGTAGATGGACTCGCGGTTGCCGTTGTAGCTGCCGACGTGGATCGCGCAGCTGGACCGGGCCGGGTTGATCTTGTTGCCCGTGGCGTCGCCGTCGCGGGCCAGCATGTACGTACAGTCGCGGAGCGTCTGGAAGTTGTACGACGTGTAGTTGCGCAGCACGTCGCCCTCACCGTGCAGCATCGGCGACTTGACGTTCGCCCGCTGCGGCAGGTGGCACCCGAAGCACGACGGGTTCCAGGCCGAGTGGCACGTCATGCAGGTCATGTTGTCGTTCGTGTGGGCGCACTTCCCGTCCGCCGGCATGTCGCCCCACACCATCTTCCCCGTGGCCGGGTCCACGCGGACGGTCTTGGCGAGGGCCGCCTTCTCGTTGTAGCGCGCGTGCCCCTTCGTGATGGCGTCCTTCGTCTGCACCAGCTCCCACTGTAGCCCCTTCTCCACGCTGCTGTTCTGGAAGTACCGCTTGGTGCCGTCGGGCCCCTCGCGGATCTCGAACCGCGGCGCGCCGAACGGGGTGCGCATGGCCAGCATGTTGCGGCCCTTGCCGTCCGGCGCCGACGTGTAGGACGCCGGCCCGCTGGTCTTCAGGGTGGCGTGCTGGGTCGCGGTGCCGTGGCAGTCGATGCACGCGATCTCGGTCGCCGCGCGCACCTCCATGTGCAGCCGGTTGTTGCCGTGCATGTCCTGCGAGAAGTGGCAGTCCACGCAGTGCATGCCCTTTTCCAGTTGGATGTCGAGCAGGTGCACCGGCTTGCCGCCGCGGCACGAGTCGCTCAGCTCCCGCTCGGCCTTCCGGGCCTGCGCCGGCCCGGTGGCCGGGTCCGGGAACTTCGCGGTCTGGTGGAACTTGCGGGCCGTGTTGGACCAGTCCACCGCGGCCGCCATCTTCTCCGCGTTGAGCGGCCCGACGAACTTGCCGTCGTAGTCCGTGTAGTTGCCTCTCTTGTCCTTCTTGAACACCGCGCGGTACGCCCACCCGTGGCCGTGGAAGTCGGCGAAGTGCTGCTTGGTCAGTTGCGGGTTCAGCTCGGACAGCCGGGCCACGAACTCGGGGTCGGACAAGTTGCCCCGCGCCGCCGACTCGTTCGGGTTCCGCAGCATCGACCGGACGAGCTCCTCGGGGGTCGGGTTCTTCTGCTTGGCCGGGTACATGAACCGCCCGTCCGACTCCTCGTCGTACCACATCAACCCGAGGTAGCTGTTCATGACCGTGGTGCCCGGGTGCATGTGGCACACCATGCACTGGCTGGTCGGGATCGCGTTGGTGAACTTGTGGTCGATGGGGTGCCCCGGCTCGCTCTTCGGGATCGTCGGGTCCTGGCCGGCGTACAGGCCGCGGTTGCCGAACTGGGCGTACGAGCCGGAGTGGACCGGCGAGCGGTCGTTGGCGTACGGCACGTGGCACGCGCTGCACCCGCTGGACCGGTAGTCGCCCGGCTGGTCGTTGGTGCCCAACATGTTGAGCGTCGGGTCGAACAGGCGGGTCTTGTTCGCGCTGACGAGCACCGGGTCGGTGCGGTTGCCGGTGCCCAGCCCGCGGACGCTCAGGCGGGTGCGCGGGCGGCCCGGCTCTTCGAGCCGCTCGGGGATGCCGATTTCCGGCGAGAACCGGCCGCCCGGCTCGAAGATCCGCAGCACGTTGGCCGGCTGGCTCATTTCGTACCGCGGGAGCGGGAACAGCTGGGCGATGACCCCGCGCTTCGTTTCCTCGGGGGTCGGCGGCGGGTACGTCTTGAGCATGAGCGGCGCGCCGTTTATGCTGTACGCCTCGCCCAGCACCGCGCTCTTCACCGGCAGGGTGCCGTTGTTGTACGCGGCCGCGCCCCACAGCATGCACCCGGTGGTCATGATCTGCTTGCGGTTCGTCTGCACCTCCTTCGGGTGGCACCCGCCGGTGCCGCAGCTGATGTGCGCGATGCGGAAGTCGCCGGGGTTAACGAACCGGATGAACTCCGGGGACTCGTTGTTGAGCAGCGCGTACGAGCGCACCGGGTTCGCCGAGGTCGGCCACAGGTGCGGCAGCTTGGGCAGCACGTGCGCCCTGTTCTTGTCGCCGGACGTCGCGTCGCCGCCGTGGCAGTCGGTGCAGCCGATGCGGAGCGTGTCCTTGCCGTGCGGGTCGCCCACGCTCTTGTGGCACCCCATGCACCCGGCCGACTTGGCGTACGCCTCCTCGTGCGTCTGCTTCATCAGCTCGACGTTCGCCAGGTGCGGGGGCATCGGGAACGGGTCGGCCGGGTCCGTGGACCAGTCCGGGTTCTTCGGGTCGCGGGTGCCGGTGCCGCCGGCCGGCAGGACGCCCGCGGGCTTGGCCGCCGGCCCCTTCGGCGCGGCCGGCTGCCGCGCGTACGCAACCGCCACACAGACGGTCAGCGCGAGCGCGACCGGGAGGAACAGGACCGCCGCCCGAACCGCAACCGAGCGGCGGGCGCGTCCTAGTTGAACCGGGCACGACGATTGAACCGCGTCCATGCGGCACCCCCCTAACACATGCGGACTGAGCGCAAGAACCGCGCGGCTATAACGACACCCGCACGGGTGTCAATGGAAATTCGCAACGAAACGCGAATTCACCCGGACGTCACCGCCGCGGCCCCGGGCAGTTTGCCCCGTCGCCACAGGCGCCCGCGGTGTGCGAGCCCACGCAGGTGCCGCCCGCGCCGACGTTTATCCGGTCCCGGCGCCGGCGCGAAAGAAAACTGTCGACACTCGCCTCTCACTCCCCGGCCCCGGGAAGTACGATATACCTCTGAGAGCGATTGAGGGCGGCACGAGCATGCCGCCCGGTGGCGCACGGAGGAGTTCGCGAACGATGGCAGAGCTCGAAGCGATCACCAACATCCAGGCGGACCCGAAGAAGTCGGCCGTCATGGCGCGCCAGTACGGGCGCCGGTTCCCGCTGGCCCCGAACCGCCCGCTGAACCTGGGCCGGGACGAGGGGAAGATGGACATCGCCATCCCCGAGGACGATCAGATCTCCCGGTACCAGGCGGTCGTCACCTGGGAGCCGGCCAAGGAGAAGCTCACCGTACAGACCCGTCCCACCAGCCCGGGCTATCCCAACCCGCCCGCCAACCAGACGCTCGTCCTGGACGACCGCGCAAAGAAGCTGGTCGAGGCGCCCCAGGGCAAGTGCGTCATCGGCCGGGGCGAGTCGTTCTGGATCGGCCAAACTCAGTTCACCCTCCAATCCGGCGACGACGCCGAGAAGGAGGCGCCCGTCGATGCCACCATCGCGCCGCGGCAGGAGGAGAAGACCCGCGCGCAGCTCGAGGAGATCCCGTTCGCGAACCCGGCCGCGGCGCTGCGCGCGATGGAGAACCTGCCGAACGTCATCAGGGTCATCAGCACCGAGCAGGCGCTGTTCCGGCAGATGCTGCGGGTGGTGATGGACGCGATGCCGCGGGCCGACGCGGCCGGCATCGTCCGCGTCCCGGCGGACAACCAGCCGAACGAGAAGCGGTTGAACCTCATCGAGTTCAACGCGCGGCCCAACACCCCGCACGCGCAGAACGGGTTCAAACCGTCGAGGCGGCTCGCGCACCGGGCCGTCACCGAGCGGCGCCGCTCGTGCCTGCACTGCTGGTCCCCGGAGGAGGGCACCGGCGGCGGCGCCCCCGAACTTACGATGGCCGAAACGGACGCCCACGGGGTCACCCCGTGGGCCGTCTGCACCCCCTTCCAGGACGGGTCCAAGTACGCGCTCTACGTCGCCGGCCACACCAACGGCCAGTGGAACACGCTCGACAAGGCGGCGCAGGACAAGATCGTAAACGACCTCACCCAGTACCAGAAGATCGCCGAACTGCTCGTCGGCATGATCGAGACGACGCTCCGCGTGAGCCGGCTGACCGAGCAGAACAAGGTGATCCGCCGGGCGTGGCCGCAGAGCCTGTGGAAGTACCTGGACGACCCGGCGCAGCTCGAGAAGATGCTGGTGCCGGAGGAGAAGGAGATCACCACACTGTTCTGCGACCTGCGGAACTACTCGCTGTTCGCGTCGCAGCACGCGAGCGAGTTGCTCGCCTCGCAGCGCGAGATCGGCAACGCCCTGAACACGATGGCCTCGGCCATCACCGACCGGGACGGCGTCGTGGGCGGGTTCCGCGGGGACGCGGTCCTGGGGTTCTGGGGCTGGCCCAAGTCGCAGGCGCGACAGGTGGAACTCGCGGCCCGCGCGGCCATCTCCATCGCGGGGCGCCTGGGCGACTGGACCCGGACCGGGCGGTGCGGGGTCGGCATCACCCACGGCACCGCTGTCGCCGGGCGGCTCGGCGCGCACGACCTCGCGGTGGTGGACCTGTACGGCCCGGTCGTGAACCTGACGTTCCGGCTCGAAGGCATGACGAAGGCGTTCGGCGTGCCCATCATCGTGTCGGACGAGATCGCGCGACAGGTGGCGGAGGCGGACCCGTCGGGCCGCGAGATCGTGACGCGGCCGCTGGGCAAGGTGCGGGCGAAGGGGTTCCCCGAACCGGTGGCCGCCTTCGAGCTGTACTCCGCGCCGACCGCGATTCTGCCCGAGTGGCTCCGCGACGAGTGGGCCGCGACGGTGGACCTCTTCACACAGGGCAAGTGGAGCGAGTGCTACGAGGATCTCACCACCAAGTTCCCAGACGACCCGGTGGGCAAGTGCCTGATCCGCGTGATGGACGCGACCC
>JBJSXS010000142.1:0-2502 GCA_046086545.1 Gemmata sp. | reverse complement strand
GGTTTGGCCCCGACTCGTCCTCAACCCGTGTGAAGGACGAATCGGGGCCAAACCGTTTGGAACGGACCGAGCGAAGCGTCCCCTCACGTCGCGGGCCGAACTCGGGTGCCCTACTCCCAACCGGACCACCGAATACACTGCCATCCCAATCCAGCGCTGCACTTTTGCTCCGCCCAGCGCTGCACTTTTACTCCGCCGTCAGCAGAGGTACTGATCGACCGCATCCACTAGGCTGGCTTGGAAGTGCCCGCGGGGCTTGTAACCGCGGATGTAGGGGCGGAGGAGATCCCGGTGGCGGGTCTTGCTGCACTTCCCACCCAGCAGGTCGGGCCCCAGCATCGCGAAATAGTCGGCCACGACCAGCCGGACCTCGTCGGCCGACCAGTCCGGGTTACGCGGCCGGCGGGCCGCGTCCGGCGTTTCGTCGCCCTGCCGACCCAAGGTGATGTGGTCCCTTCGGGTGGTGCAGGCTTTGTCCGCGTGTTCGCGATGATCGTCGATCCGGGTGCGGTTGTCGAGACGGCGGCTCGTGAAGATCGTGTAGAATCCCCGGCGAGCGGGAGTCGTGCAGAACCGACGTGGGGACGTGGATCGCGAGGTGGGCATGCAGTTTGTCCCGGCCACCGGCGGCGTCTGGCACCTGATCGACGAGGCAGCCCCGCCGGACGCGAACCTGATTGCGGTGCTGCGGGGGCCGGTCGAGGTCCTGGCTGTCAAGGGGCTCTGCGAGGCGATGCTGCGGCCCGGCGGGTTGCCGGCCGAGTTCTCCATCGACTACGAGGGCCGCTCCTACCGCGTGACGCCCTTTGGCGACCGTGGCGGCCGGCTGTCGCTGCGGATCGACGGGATCGACGGGTCGCTGTCGCGGGTGGAGACGGAGTTCCGGTGGCCGGGAGGATGATCGCGGACAGGCGGCTTGAATGGGCAACGTGGAGTCCGCCTTAACTATCCGAAGCAGCGGCGGACTGATGACCGAGTGCGACGGAGATCCTCGGCAAGGGGCGGGCCGATCTGGTCGCGTTAGTGGAGGGGGTGCGGGCGACGGAGCCACCACTCCCCGGCAAGGGGGCGGTCATAACCCCCAGGGGAAACGCATGAATAAGTTGTTTTCCTGCAAAGGCTTACGGCGATTGACCTCTGAAAAACAGCCGAGAATTGGCAATCATTGCGTCGCAACCACTTGCCACGGTGGTGGTTGCGTCATGCGTTTGCCCTGTCATAACCCCCGGCTAAGGAATCGCGAGACAGTGAGACAGGGTTCCCGACTCGGTACGGCCACCTGCCGGCCGTGAGACGTTGAGACAAGCCGTCATCCGTTCGGACCGCCGCCCGATCCCGGACCCCTCTTCTTTCCCTTCGGGTAGCCGATCTTGGGCTCCCGATACCAGATCGTGTAGTGCGGACCCATGAGAGCTTGGGCGGCTTCCCGCGTCCACCGGCCGGCGACATCGCTGACGTATTTCTGCTCGTGTCCCTGGAGGTCCGGGTGTTTCTCACCCGCGGCGGCCAACGTCTCGCCGTGAACTTGATAGAGGGCGAGGACGCGTGCCCGCTCGGGGGTAAATGCCTGTTTCTTGAGGGTGACGAGGTTGCCGACCTCCAGCTGCCGACGGGCCTCGGCGTCCAGCATGCGTTCGAGCCGGGCCTTGAAATCGACTACGATTCGCTCCACGGCCGCCGGACCGCCTTCGGGTCCGCCGGGTATCCACTTCCTTGGGCGGAAAACGATCTCGTAGTGGTCCGGACCTTCGTGACGCCCCCGGAACACCTCCGCATCCTCCTCTTGGCACCGCTCCACGAAGTCCGGCATCCCCTGCATGTCGTCCGCGAGCGGGTCGGTCGGGCCAGGGTGTGGCTCGCCCGGAATCACCCAGCGTCTGACGCCGCCGTCCGGCGACTCGGCCATCGCCTGGAGGGTGTGGTATACGCAGAACAAGAAGTCGTGGTGGTAGGCCATCTCGGGCGAGAAGAAATCGCCGGACTGGCTCGCACCGAGCCGGTGCAGTTCCTCCCTCGGGGCCACGAGACGGAACGGGTCGAGTGCCCAGTCCCAGATCGCCTCCGCGAGTGCAACGGCGGCCGGTTCGAGGTCTTCCCCCGCCGGGGACGCGGACTCGCAGCCCGGTCTCTCGTCCCTCTTCGCTAGGAGGGGGAGTGCGAGACAGGCCGTGCCGTTCGCACGCCAGCACTCCCTGACGCCTTCGTCGAGTGCCCGAAAGTCCGTGCAGGTCCAGCCAGGAGGACCGCTGTTCCGGGCCGCGGCGGCCCGGAGGCCGAGACACCGTTCCTCGCCGCCGGGCCGCCGGCACTCCCCGACGACCGCGGTCAGGTAGGAAGCCGCCGAGCACGGTTCGGATCGGCGGGCGACGCACAGGGCGAGTTCTGCGTCGCGGTCGGCCGCCTTACCGCCCGCCTGCCGCTTGGCCTGACGGGCGGCGTCCGCTTCGAGCACGGCCAGGGACCCGCACCTGAAGTCCGAGACCAGCAGGGCGTGGACCGCCT
>JBJSXS010000141.1:0-5221 GCA_046086545.1 Gemmata sp. | reverse complement strand
CTACCTCGCGGAGCAGTTCGCGTACTTCCTCGGCAAACTCGGCAAGGTGCGCGAAGGTGACGGGCGGCTCCTGGACAGCGTCGTGGCGCTGTTCGGCAGCGGCACCAGCACGACGCACAACGCCCGCAACTACCCGCTGGTGCTCGCGGGCGGTAAGAGCCTCGGGCTGAAGCACGGCCGCTACATCAAGCAGAAGGCCGAGCGCCCGCTGGGCGACCTGTTCCTGACGCTGCTCCACCAGTTCGACGTGCCCGCGAAGTCGTTCGCCGACAACGCCGGCGAGTTCCGCGAGATCCTCGCGTCCTGATGCCGCGCGGCCGCACCGCGCCGCGGGCCGGTGCCGCCAACCGTTCGGCTCCGGTGCCGTGTCCGGGGTTGGTTCTGTTCGCGTTCGCCGGTAGCCGTACCGCACCGGGGGGCAGCCCGCACGGGCGCCCAGACCCGGCCGAGACGCCGCCTGCCCGCACCTCCGCCATTCTCCTCCTCAATTCAGCAACTGCAGGTTGACTTTCCAGCCAGCGTGAGTCACTTAATCCAGTAGTTGTGATCTTGTGTTCACTACGGGCGCTCCGGGCGATTTTCCCCAGAGCCTTCCGTACTTCGTCCCGTTCTCGTGCCTGATCGCGGGTGACGCGCCTGCGCGCCATCACGTCACTCTTCACCCCACTCGAAGACGCGCCCGCGTGACCCGCTCGACGGGCGCTCGGGCTACCTCCCGAACCGAACTGGGACGTCGCGCCTTCAACGCGAAAGGAGAACCGTCGTGCGCCTCGTTGCCCTGATGCTGCTCGCCCTGGCGCCCGCGTGCGCGCCGGCCCAGGACGACGCGCCGGCCCTGAAGTTGCCAGCGGAAGTGAAGGCGGCCCCCGCGACGATCGTCGAGGTGCGCGCCGAAACCGCCGGCCGGGTCGTGGAGTGGGTCGCGCTTACGCCCGGGCTGTCGCTCCGCCCGACTGACGGGGGGCGCGTGCTGCTGTTCAGCGGCCCGCCCGGGCGCTACGAACTGCTCGCGTACACCGCCGCCGGCGCCGTGCCGAGCAAGCCGGCGCGGGTGCTGGTCGTGATCGCCGGCCCGGTCCCCGAGCCGCCCGTTCCGCCCCGGCCCGACGCACTCACCGAGAAGGTGAAGAAGGCGCTCGAGGGGGACCCCGAGCCGGACCCGGCGAGGCGGGCGAAACTCGCGAAGGCGCTGGCCGCGCTGTACCGCGAGCTGGCGAAGGAGGCGGCCGAGGCGCCCTCGCCGGCGGAGTTCCGCCGGGTGGCGAAGGAGGCCGCTCGCTCGATGGTCGGCGACGGCGCGCTCACCGGGGTCCGGCAGGTGGTCGGCGCCGAAGTGGCGCTCTTGCTGCCCACCGACGCGGCGTTCACGGCCGCTCAGCGTGCCGCGGTCGCCCGGCTCTTCGACCATCTGGCCACGATCCTGGAGGGCCTCTGACATGACCGACACGCGCGAAACGGGTTTGGGGCGGGCCGCGAAGCGGGCGCTGGCGGCGCTGCTGGCGATGGTGCTGGGGGCCGTCGGCGGCGCCCGGCTCGCGCCGCCCCGCCCCGTCGAAGTCGAGAGGCGGGCCGAGCCGGCGCGGCCCGCACCTGCCGGCCCCGGGTTCGATCCGCCGCCGACGGGGTGGGTGCGGGACGAGGACGTGATCGCCGCGAACCTCGACCCGGTCGAGACGCTGCACTTTGACACGACCCCGGCGGGCCGGGCGGCAAGGGGCGACGAGGACGTGTTCCTGTACCGGCTGGTGCGGAAGGTGAACGGGCGCGCGGCCCCGTGGTACCCGAACATCGACCAGGGCGACGTGGGCTGCTGTGTGGGCGCCGGGGCGAAGCACGGGTGCGACGTGGTTCAGGCGACGGCCATCGCCGCCGGTGCCGGGTTCGAGTGGAAGCCGGCGAGCGCCGAGGTGATCTACGCCGGGTCACGGATCGACGTGGGCGGGGGCCAGCTCCGCGGCGACGGGTCGGTCGGCGCGTGGGCGCGGCGGTACCTGAAGGAGAAGGGGGGCATCGCGCCGATGGAGCAGATCGGGGCGCACGACCTGACCGCGTTCAGCCCCGCGCGGGCTCGACAGTGGGGCCGCACGGGGGTGCCGCCGGAGGTGCAGGCGGTCGCGCGCGCGCACCCCGTCAAGGGCGCGGCGCTGGTGACGCGCGCCGCGGACGTGAAGCGGGCCGTCGCCCAGGGGTACCCGGTCGTCGTGTGCAGCGACGTCGGGTTCAACGACCGAGACGGCAGTGTCGGCACGCGCGACGCGCACGGGTTCATCGCCCCACGCGGGACCTGGCCGCACTGCATGCTACTGCTCGGCTGGCGGGGCGGCCCGCGCCCGGGCGCCCTGTGTCTGAACTCGTGGGGCGACCGGGCCCACGGCGGCCCGGTGTGGCCCGCAGACATGCCGGTCGCGGCGTTCTGGATCGACGAGGCCGTGGTCGATCGGATGGTGCGCCAGGGCGACTCGTTCGCGCTCGCGGACGTGGCCGGGTTCCCCGCGCGCGACCCCGACTGGTTCATCCGCGCCGGCCCGGACCGCGCGCGGCCCCGCGGTCGGACCCCCGACGTGTTGTCTCTCAGGCCGTGAGCCGGGTGCCTGCGGCCCGGTCCCGTTCCGGTCACATCATCCAATCAAGGAGCTGGCGATGCCGAAGATTCTGGTCCGCGTGTGCGCCGCGGTCGTGTGTGCGTGGGCCTTCGGTCCGTGTGTGCGGGCCGGCGCGCCCGGCGCGGACCGCGCGCGGGCGCTGATCGCGCTCGCCAAAGCGAAAGGTGCCGGGGCGCCCGCGCCGGCCCCGCACGAAAAGGTGACCGGCTACCCGGAGGGCTACCGCAGGGCGACCGCCGCCGGGCGGCCGCTCGTGGTGTTCGTCGGCCGCGAGCCGGCACCGGTAACGGGTGCCGTGGTCGCCCGGACCGAATCGCTCGCGGGCGCCGAGCCGCCGGCCGTGGTGGTGGGTTACCCGGTGGCGGACCGGCTGTTCATCTCCGCGGTCCTCGGCGGCAGCGCGACCGCGGCTGAGGTGCAGACGGCGGCCGACGCGGCGGCGGCTAAGATCGGGGCCGCGCCCGCGAAAGCCGCGCCCGCGCCGGCCCCGTTCGACTGGCAGATCCGGGCCGCCGGCGCGGCATTTTCGTTTCCGGCCCTGCGGCGATGTGGCACAATAAATGTTCCGATTGAACCACCCCACACGAGCGCGCCGATGCGATCTGCCGTTCTCGCCGCCGTCGTCTGCGCGTCGCTCAGTTCCGGCGCGGTGACGTTCCCCGCCGGCGCCGCACCGCCCGAGGGCCCGCCCGCCGGCGCGAAGGTGGATTACAACCGGGACGTGCGGCCGATCCTCGCGGACAACTGCTTCGCGTGCCACGGGCCGGACGAGAAGACCCGCAAAGCGAAACTTCGGCTCGACACCAAGGACGGGTTGCTCGGCGGCTCGATCGTCGCGGGCAGGCCGGCCCAGAGCGAACTGATCGCGCGCGTCGGCGCCGCGGGCGAGCCCGGGCACATGCCGCCCCCGAAGAGCGGAAAGAAGCTGACGGCGGCCCAGATCGCGACCCTCACCCGGTGGGTCGACCAGGGCGCGCCGTGGTCCGCGCACTGGTCGTTCACGGCCCCGGTGCGCGCCCCGGCGCCCGCGCTGAAGGAGTCGGGGTGGGTCCGCAACCCGATCGACGCGTTCGTGCTCGCACGGCTGGAGGCCGAGGGGCTGAAGCCGGCCCCGGAGGCCGACCGGGCCGCACTCGTCCGCCGCCTGTCGCTCGACCTGACCGGGCTGCCGCCCACGCCGAAGGAGGTCGACGACTTCCTCGCGGACCGCACCCCGGGCGCGTACGAGAAGGTCGTGGACCGTCTGCTGGCGTCGCCCCACTACGGCGAGCGCATGGCGATGAGCTGGCTCGACGGCGCCCGGTACGCGGACTCGAACGGGTACCAGGCCGACTACGAGCGGTACATGTGGCGGTGGCGCGACTGGGTCATCGACGCGTTCAACGGCAACATGCCGTTCGACCAGTTCACGGTGGAGCAGATCGCCGGCGACATGCTCCCGAACGCGACCACCGCGCAGCGGCTCGCGACCGGGTTCAACCGGAACCACCGGATCAACACCGAAGGCGGCATCATCGCGGAGGAGTGGCGCGTCGAAACGGTGGTGGACCGGGTGGACACCACGTTCGCGGTCTGGCTCGGGCTGACGATGGGCTGCTGCCGGTGCCACGACCACAAGTACGACCCGGTGACTCAGAAGGAGTTCTACCAGCTGTTCGCGTACTTCAACAACGTGCCCGAGTCGGGCGTCGGGGCCGAGCGCCCGGTGAACCACCCGCCGCTCGTGCGCGCCCCGCGGCCGCAGGACGATGCCCGGCTGAAGGCGCTGCGCGACGCGGTCGAGGCCGCCGCCGGGAAGGCGCAGGACGCGGACGCGGAGCTGCCCGCGAAGCTGGCCGCGTGGGAGCAGACGGTCGATGTGGCGAAGCGCGGCCCGGTGTGGGCCGCGCCGAAGCCGACCGCGTTCACGTCCGCGGGCAAGGCGCGGCTCGCCCTCGAAGCCGACAACGCGATTCACGCGACCGGGCCCAACCCGGCGAACGAGACGTTCACGGTCACCCTGACGGCGGACCTGAAGCGCCTGTCCGCGGTCCGCTTCGAGGCGCTGCCGGACGAGAAGCTCGCCGGCGGCGGCCCCGGGCGCTCCGTTAACGGCAACTTCGTACTCACGGGCGTGACGGTTCACGTGGACGGCAAGCCGGTGGCGCTCGCGACCGCGTCGGCGAGCTTTAGCCAGGACAAGTACCCTGTCAAATCGGCCATCGGCGGCGCGAAGGGGGGCGGCTGGGCCATCTACCCCAAGGTCGGGCAGCCGCACGACGCGGTGTTCGCGCTCGACAAGCCGCTCGCGCTGGACGGGGCGGCGAAGGTCACCGTCGCGCTGGCGTTCGGCGGCACGTTCATGAACCACCACCCGGCCCGGTTCCGCGTGTCGGTGACCGACGCGCAAGCGCCCCACGAGCGGGGCGCGCTGCCGCCGGAGGTCGCGGCGATCCTCGCGGTTCCGGCCGACAAGCGGAGCCCGGCGCAGACGCGCGCGCTGGGCGCGCACTACCGGGCCACCCACCCGGCCGGGCCGACCGCGGCAGACAAGGATCTGCTCGCCGCGAAGAAGGCGCTCGCGGACTTCGAGCAGACGCTCCCGACCGCGATGGTCATGGACGAGCTGGCCGCGCCGC
>JBJSXS010000140.1:0-7867 GCA_046086545.1 Gemmata sp. | reverse complement strand
GGCAGCACGCCAATTCTCGCAGCGGGCGCGGCGGCGTCAATGGCCTGCCGGTAAACTACCGGCATGCAGCAACCGCACGACGAGGCGACCGCGTACCACGAGGCCGGGCACGCGGTCGTCGCGCTGGCGCTGGGTCGCACCGTCCACAAGGTGAGCGCGCTGCCCAACCGCGAGCGCCTGGGCGAGGTGCGGTTCGGCACCCACGCGAAGGCCACCGCCGACTGGGTCGAGCGCGAGATCCTCATCGCACTCGGCGGAATGGCCGCGGAAGCGAAGCGCACCGGCACCTACGCGCGGGACGAGGCCACGCACGACCTGCGCTTCGTGCGCCGGCTGGCACTGGAGCGCAAATCCGACCGCCAGGTGGAGCGGTACGAGCTGCGGATGCTCGACAAGGTCGAGTACATGCTCGGGGACGAAGGAACCTGGAAAGCGGTGGAACTGATCGCGGCGGAACTGATGAAGCACGGAACGATCAGCGGCCGCGCCGCCCGGCACCTGTTCGAGTTGGCGACGAAAGAGTCATAGGACGGGCCGGAGCACCGCCCAGCGGCTAGCCGCCGGCGCGCTTCACCTTGTACCCGAGCTTCTCCAGCTCCTGCTGCAGCTGCTCGCGGTGGTCGCCCTGAATCTCGATGCGCCCGTCCTTCGCGGTGCCGCCGGTGCCGCACGAGTTTTTGAGCTTCGTCGCCAGCTCCTTGAGCGCGTCCCCGGTCAGCGGCAACTCCGACACCACGGTGACGCCCTTCCCTTTGCGCCCGGCGGTCTCGCGGCTCAGTTTCACCGTGTGAACCTTCTTCGGCGCCGGCGGCGCCGCGGCCGCGGCGGGTTTCGGCGCCGGCGGCTCGGCGGTGCCGCCGAGGAGCCGCGCGATCAGTCCCGCTGCCGCGGCGTCGGGGTCCGGCGCCGCGCCCCACTCCTCGACCCGCCCGGTCCAGCCCTCGGGCACCGTGCCGTCGACGGGAACCACAACGGCCACCTCCGCGAGCGCGGCGGGCGCGACCACGGCCCCGCGCCACGGCATGCCCAGTCGCCCGGCGGCGCGGTCGAACGCGGCCCGCGCGCCGTCCGCCCTCGCGAGGTCGGACGACACGAACAGCGCGACGCGGTACGTCGTTTTCGCCATGGCTCACGCGCCCGTGTTCGACGCGGCTCCGGCGGCACCGCTAATCACTTCCCCGACGACCGCCAACGCAAGGTCGGAGGCCGTTTGCCCGGCAGGCGGCACCGCGCCCTTTATCGGCTCGGGCGGCGACGGCATGGTGCGCCGCAGGTACAGTTCGATGCCCACCGCGGCGGTGAAGATCACGACGCTCCCCCATTGCGAGAGCGTCAGCCCGGCACCGATGGCGGGCTCGATCCGCAGCGACTCGTTGATGAACCGGTGGGCCGCGTAGCAGACCATCAGCAGGACCATGAGCTGTCCGTCGTGCCGCCGGTACGGGTAGTACGCGAGCAGCAGCAAGATGAGCAGGGTCATGCTGACCGTCTCGTAGAGCTGCGTGGGGTACAGCCCGACGGTCGCGGGGCTGAACCTCGGTGCGGGCCTCTCGCCGCCGCGCTCGACGACAAGCGCCAGCTCCGACTTGCCCCGCGGCCACTCGTTCACCAGCACCTCCAGGTTGTCGCGCACGTAGAAGTCGAGGCCCGCGGCGTCGGGCACGGCGAGCCGAGCTTCTTTGTACTTGTCGAGCGACTCGAACTGCGCGCGGGGCTTCCCGCCGGCGGTCGTGGTCAGCCTCGCGCCGTACTCACCGAGGGCGGCCTTCGCCCGCTCGGCCTTGTCCTCCGCACCGCCCACATCGACCACGATGTAGTTGGGCTCGCCGTTCACGCCCACGACGCGGTCGCCGGGCCTGACGCCGGCCTTGTCCGCGGGCGACCCCACCTCGACCTTGGCGACCACCGACCGCGGGTCGTCGAGCGGCCCGCGCGGCTTCGGTTCGAGCGTGAACCCGGTGGTGGTCTGCAGGTGCTCGTCGCGCACGAGGGCCTGCCGCGCGTGCGCGGGCAGCAGCGGGAAGTGCGCGGCCCCGAGCGGCACCACGCGGGCCTCCTCGCACGCCACCTGGCCCCAGCAGCAGCCGTTCAGATAGCACCCGATGCGCCCGATGGCGAGGCCGAGCGCCAGCAGCGGGGCCACCGCGTCGGCGAGCCGCCACCCGGACACGTCCAGGCGCCGCAGCACGAAGTGGTAGAAGAGGGCGTACCCGAGCACCCCGCCGAGCGCGGACCCGTAGAAGATGATCCCGCCTTCCCAGATTCTGAAGAACGCGATGACCAGCCCCGTGATGCTCTGGTCCGGGAAGTGGTGCGCGTACTGGATCATGTACAGCACCCGGGCGCCGACGATGCCGGACGTGAACAGCCAGATGACCAAGTCCTGGAACCGCTCCGGCGGCATGTTCGCGGTGCGCCGCGCGCGGCGCGAGCCCCCAACAGTGACCGCCACGAAGCAGACGAACAGCATCGCCCCGAACCCGTACATCGGGATGCCGCCGATCGTGAACAGCACTTGTTGCATCGAGAGGTCTCTTACGTGATCGTTCCTGCCAAACGAGCGCCTCAAGGAACAGGGAGCCGGTCCAGCACCTGTTTCACGAGCGCTTCGGGGCGCAGGTCCTCGGCCTCCGCCTCGAACGAGATCACCAGCCGGTGCCGCAGCACGTCGGGCGCGACGAGCTTCACGTCCTCGGGCGTCACGTAGCCCCTTCCGGCGAGCAGCGCGTGCGCCTTCGCCGCGCGGAGCAGCGCGATCGCGGCGCGTGTGCTGGCGCCCAACTGGATCAGCCCCGCGAGGTCCAGGCCGTAGTCCGCGGGCCTGCGGGTCGCCCGGATCACGTCGAGCAGGTACCCCTTCACCTTCGGGTCCACGTACACCGCGTCCACCGCGAGCCGCAGCTCTTCGAGGCGCGCCGCGTCGAGGACCGGCGCGAGGTCCGAACTCGCGGTCAGCCCGCCCATGCGGTCGAGCACCGCGAGTTCGTCCGCCCGGGTCGGGTAGTCGATCACCAGCTTCAGCATGAACCGGTCCACCTGAGCTTCCGGCAGCGGGTACGTGCCCTCCTGCTCGATGGGGTTCTGGGTGGCCAGCACGAAGAACGGGCGCGGCACCTTGAGCGTGTGCTCGCCGATGGTCACCTGCCGCTCGGCCATCGCCTCGAGCAGCGCGCTCTGCACCTTCGCGGGCGCGCGGTTGATCTCGTCGGCCAGTACGACGTTCGCGAACACGGGGCCCGGCTTGACGGTGAACTCGCCGGTCCGCGGGTTGTAGATCTGCGTGCCGACGACGTCCGCGGGCAGCAAGTCCGGCGTGAACTGGATGCGGGCGAACTTGAGGTCGAGTGCGGCGGCGACCGTGCGCACCGCGAGCGTCTTCGCCAGGCCGGGCACGCCCTCCAGGAGAACGTGGCCGTCGGTGAGCAGCCCTATCAGAAGGCCGTCAACGAGCTTCCGCTGCCCAATGAGCACGCTCTCGACCGCCCGGTAGAACGGGTCGAGTTTGGGCCGCAGTTTCGCGATGGTCGCCGGGTCGGTCATGGCTGAAAAACCCAACCCCTCCCTGCAGGGAAGGGGGTCAGAAGCCGCTCGCGGCTTCGCGAGAGCCCCACACACTCCGGGCGGAGCCGATCCGGGCTCCGAAGGCACACTCTTCCCACCCGCCCTGCGGGGCGGGGTTGGCGGTAGGACTCCGCGCGACACACCTCCATGATACAGACCACCGCGACCGGCGAAGCTACCCGTTCCGGTTGCGCTCGGTCCGCGAGCTGAGTAATTCGGACGGGCGGCGAAAAACTGCTGGCGTTCGCCACCTCTATCGCGATACACCTTATCTAAGCCCCCCTGATTACGCACCCAGAGGTTTCATCCCGATGCTGCGTTCCCCTCTTGCGCTCCCCCGCGTACTCGCGGCGGTCGGCCTGTTCGGGCTGCTCGTCGCGACCGCCGGCCCGCTGTCCGCACAGCCCGCACCGGCGAACAAGAAGGTGCTCACGTTCGCGGACTACGACATCTGGCGCACCGCCAGCGGCGTCACCCTGTCGCGCGACGGGAAGTTCGTCGCGTACATGGTGGGCGCCGAGAACGCGGACGGCGAGGTGGTCGTTCGCAACATCGCGAGCGGCAAGGAGTACAAGTTCCCGCGCGGGTCCGCGACGGGCGTCGCCGCGCTCGGCACCGCGCCGCGGTTCACGCCCGACAGCAAGAAGGTGCTGATCCCGCTGACGCCCACGAAGGCGGAGCTTGATAAAGCGAAAGCCGACAAGACCAAGCCGGAAGACGCCCCGAAGGGCGGTGTCGCGATCATCGACCTCGCCACGGGGGCGGAAGCCGATCGCATCGCGGGGGCGACGTCCTTCCAGGTGGGCGGTGAGGGCGAAGGGTTCGTGATCTACCGCAAGACCGCGGAGCCCGGCAAAGAGGACGGCAAGGAACCGAAAGCGCCCGCGTCGCAACCGCCGTTCAAGGGCAAGGGGAAAGGCACGTTCCCCGCTCCGGGCACCGGCGGCACCACACCAGCGCAGGGGCAAACGAAAACGAACGGCTCCGATCTGTTCATTCGCGACCTGAGCGGGGGAGCGGCGCGCACAATTACCGACGTGAGCGAGTACAGCCTCTCTAACGACGAGAAGACGCTGGTGTACACGGTCGCGTCGAAGGCGGAAGAGAAGAACGGCGTGTACGCGCTGAACCCGAAGTTCAGCACCGGCGGCGCGCCCCTGAAGGCCGGCGCCGGGCGCTACACCAACCTGATCTGGGACGAGAAGCAGGACAAGCTCGCGTTCCTGTTCGACGACAGCCAAGTACCGCCGGCGAACCTCGCCCCGCCGCCGCACCTGCCCGGCGCGGCGGTCGGCACGCCCAGCGGCGTCCCCGCGCCGCCGACCCCGCAGCCGAAGTACCGCGTGTTCGTGTGGGACCGCGGCGCCGGCGCCAGGCCGGTCGCGCGGGTTCCGGTGGGCGCCGTCGGCGGGATGAACGCGGTCGCCGCGCGCGTGGTGGCCGCGAAGGCGCCAGCCGGCCCCGCCGCGGTGACCGAAGTGCTGAGCGCCAGCACGCCCGGCTTCAAGAAGGGCTGGACGCTAAGCGGCACCGGGCTCAGTTTCTCGCAGGACGGCACCAAACTGTTCGTTTCGACCGCGCCGCCGCGCCCGCCGCAACCCGCGGTGGCCGCACCGGACGAGATTCAGCTCGACATCTGGCACTGGAGGGACGGGAACCTTCAGCCCGCGCAGAAGCTCCAGGCGGGCCCGGACCGCAGCCGCACGTTCAACGCGGTGCTGCTGCTCGACACGATGCAGTTCCGCCACCTCTCGGACCTCGACAACGCGGTGCAGCCGCCGAGCGTCGGGGACTGGGCGATCAGCAGCAACAACGGCAAGTACCGGCACATGACCGGGTACGCGTACCCCGTCCCGAGCGACTACTCGCTGCTCAACATCCGCACGGGCGCCACGCAACCGCTCGCGACGGCCAGCGGGCACGGGTTCGCGCTCGCCCCCAACGGCAAGTTCCTCCTGTCGTTCGACGGGAAAGACTGGCACACGGTATCCATCCCCGAAGGCAAGAAGGTGAACCTGACCGCGAAGCTCGGGGTGAAGTTCTTCGAGGAGGACTACGACTCGCCGAGCGACCCACCGGCCTACGGCACCGTCCACTGGGCCGCGGACGGCAAGCACGTTCTGCTGAGCGACCGGTACGACATCTGGAAGGTCGCGGCCGACGGCAGCGGGGCCGAAAACCTCACGCAGACGGGTCGCACGCAGGGGGTTCGCTTCACGCTGCTGCGCCCGCGCAGCCCGGACGACCGCTCGCCGACCGAGCGCACCATCGACCTCACGAAGCCGCTGCTGCTCGGCGCCGAGAACCTGAAGACGCGTGACACCGGGTTCTTCCGACTCGAACCCAATGGCAAGCCCAAGTCGCTGTTGATGGAGGCCCGCGGGCACGGGGTGCCCATCAAGGCGAAGGACGCGGACGTGTACATTCTCACCACCCAGACCTTCAGCCAGTACCCGGACCACTACGTAGCCGACACCAACTTCGGCAACCTGAAGCGCGTCACCGACATCAACCCGAAAGTGAGGGATTACAACTGGGGCACCGCGGAACTCGTGAAGTACACGAGCACCGACGGCGCGCCGCTGCAGGGCGTCCTGGTGAAGCCCGAGAACTTCGACCCGACGAAGAAGTACCCGATGGTGGTGTACATCTACGAGCGGCTGTCGGAGAACTTGCACCAGTTCCGCGTGCCGAACGTGATCCGCGGGCAGGTCATCAACCCGACGTTTTACGCGAGCAACGGCTACCTCGTGCTGATGCCGGACATCGCGTACACCATCGGTTCGCCGGGCCAGTCGGCGCTCAAGTGCATCCTCCCCGCGATTCAGGCGGTCGCGGACAAGGGGTTCGTGGACGAGAAGGCCATCGGCATCAACGGGCAGTCGTGGGGCGGCTACCAGATCGCGTACATGGTGACCCAGACGAACCGCTTCAAGGCGGCGGTCGCGGGGGCGCCGGTGTCGAACATGGTGAGCGCGTACGACGGCATCCGGTGGGGGAGCGGCCTTACGCGACAGTTCCAGTACGAGAAGACGCAGAGCCGCATCGGGGCCACCCTCTGGGAAGCGCCGATGAAGTTCATCGAGAACTCACCGGTCTTCATGGCCGACCGCGTGCAGACGCCGCTGTTGATGATCCACAACGACCAGGACGACGCGGTGCCGTGGTACCAGGGCATCGAGTACTTCCTGGCGCTGCGGCGCCTCGGCAAGGAAGCGTACCTGCTGAACTACAACGGCGAACCGCACAACCTGGCGAAGAAGGCCGCGGCCCGCGACTTCGCGATGCGGATGTTCCAGTTCTTCGAGTGCCACCTGCGCGACAAACCGGCGCCCGAGTGGATGGAGAAGGGCGTCCCGTTCCTCGACCGCGAGAAGGAAAAGGAGCAGTGGAAGAAGCTCTACAACAAGGAACGCTCCCCGAGTTCGGCCCGGGAGTGAAAGAAGCGGAGCGGGCACTGGAAATGGCGCCCGATCCGCTGCCGTTCGGCCAATCAGAGAGTAGGGCCTCGCCGGATGGAGCGTTGACGCGCCTAGATTTTTGCGGTTGTCTTTGCACGCACCATCGCGGGCGTTTCTGAAGTCGCTTGATGAGAGAAACCGTTTTGAACCGAACGCTTGAGGCAGTACCGCCGCTCTGCGCGGGCTGATTGGGCCGATCGCCAACCACGCGGTATTCTTACCGCGAACCGCCCTCTTATAATCGACGTTTATGAATGGTTTCGGGGTTCGGCACGTGAACGGGAGGTTCGTCTATGCGGGCGCTGGTTCTGGTCGCGATTCTCGCAGCGGGTGTTGCGGCGCACGGGTCGGCGGATGAGCCGGCGGACACGCGAACGTACTGGGTGTGCGAGGGCGGGTGGTTCGCCAAAACGAAAGACGGGACGTGGTACGAGCTGAACGAACAGACCTACCGCAAGTTCGGTAAGCCGGTCAAGTTCAAGGAAGTCAAGCGCGCGAAAGAGTACGTCGAGCTGAACGACGAGGAGCGGAAGGTGTCCGTTCGGCTATACGAGGACACCTCCGAGGTGCGGCTCGACGACCGGCCGAACCCGCAGTGGGAGAAGCTGTACAAGGGGAAGTGGCAGACGCCCGCCGCGGAGTAGAGCATTTTCGTGAGCGGTGTCGGCTCGTTGTGCGACCCGACACCACTTCTGGCAGTCGCTTAGTACTACAGCGCAGGGCGGATTGCACTTCTACGCGAGGTGAGGAACGGGTACAAGACGAACTCTGTTGGTGGCTGTCACCGGTGTGAGGTGTAGCTCATGGACGAGCAACAGTTGCTGGCGCTGAAGCCCGAGTTGGAC
>JBJSXS010000139.1:0-2264 GCA_046086545.1 Gemmata sp. | reverse complement strand
GCGGCGAAGGCGGCGAAGGCGGAAGCCGAAACGAAGGTGGGCACTGCGGCGGCCGCCGTGCGCGAGAAGAAGGCGCGGCAGGCACGCGCCGGGGCCGACGTGGAGACCGCCGGCGCGCGCGTCAAGGTGGCCGAGGCCGAGTTGGAGCGCGTGCGGGTCATGGAGGCGTACACGCTGGTGAAGGCACCGTTCCCCGGGACGATAACGGCCCGGAACGTGCACCCGGGGCATCTGCTCCAGCCGGCGTCCGGCGCCCCGGGCACAGTGCTGTTCCACCTGATCCGCGCGGACGTGGTGCGGGTGTTCGCCGACATCCCCGAGGTCAGTGCCGAGAAGGCCGGGACCGGCACTGCGGCCAGCGTACGGGTGCCGTCGCTCGGCGGGCGCGAGTACCCGGCGACCGTCACCCGCACCGCCGGGGCGATCGACCCCGCGGCGCACACCCTGCGCGTCGAGATCGACCTCGCGAACCCGGACCGGGCACTGAAGCCGGGCGTGTTCGCGACCGTGCGCATCAACGCCGAGGCGGCCGACGCGACGGTGCTGCCCGCGGGGTGCGTGCTCGGCGCCGACGAGACGCACTACGTGTTCATCGTCGAAGGCGGCAAGGCCGTAAAGTACCGCGTGCAGCTGGGCCGGGCCGACCCGGGCACGGTGCAGGTGCTCGGCCGCCGCAAGGCGACCGCGACCGCCGGCGCGTGGGAGCGGTTCGCCGGAACCGAGCAGGTGGTCGACGGGAACTTGGGCGCGCTGTCCGACGGGATCGACGTTCGCACGGAGTGATAATGCCGTTACACCTGACCGAAGCGCAGCTCAATGAGCCGGTTACCGCGTACACGCGCACCGACTTCGCCACGCTGGACCCCGAGTGGACCGCCGGCGCGGCGCTCGCCCACATGCGCGACCACCCGCCGCCCGGCCGGATCATCTACTTCTACGTCGTCGATCACAACCTGCGGCTGGTCGGCGTCGTGCCCACCCGCCGGCTGCTGCTGGCCAGACTCGACGTCTGCGTCAAGGACATCATGATCAGCGGGGTGATCGCCATCCCCACCTCGGCCACGCTGCTCGAGGCGTGCGAGTTCTTCACGATGCACCGGCTGCTCGCGTTCCCGGTCGTGGACGAGGCGCGGCGGCTGGTCGGGGTCATCGACATCGAGGCCTACGCCGACGAGTTGGCCGACACCGGGGACGAGGCAGGGCCCGCGCTGCCGACCCCGCGCCCCACCGACGACGTGTTCCAACTGATCGGGGTGCGATTGACACGCGCGCAGCAGGCGCGGCCACTGGTCGCGTTCCGCGGCCGGTTCCCCTGGCTGCTGTGCAACGTCGCGGGCGGCACGCTCGCGGCCATCTTGGTCGAGGTGTACCACCTCGAACTGAACTGGCAGCACGCGGTCCTAGCCCTTTTCATCCCGGTGGTGCTGGCGCTGGCGGAGAGCGTGGCGATTCAGTCGGTCACGCTCGCCCTGGACGCGTTCCGCGAGGCGGGCCCGTCGTGGCGGGAGCTGCTGAAGCGGCTCAAGCCCGAAGCGCTGACGGGACTGCTGCTGGGCCTCACGACCGGGCTGATGGTCGGGGCCATCGCCGCGCTCTGGCAGAGCCTGGCAGCCCTGTTCCTGATCGTGGCCGGAGGGATCGCCAGCGGCGTGACCTGTGCCGCGGTCGCGGGGATGACCGTGCCGCACGTGCTCCGCCTGCTGAAGCGCGACCCACAGGTCGCGGCCGGCCCCATCGCCCTGACGTGTGCGGACGTGGCCGCGCTGCTGGCGTACTTCAACCTCGCACGGCTCTTCACGCCCCTCGCCGGGTAGCCGCCATACCGGGCCGGTTCCTGACCGGCGTACCGCGGTTCGCCCATTTTCCCGCACTTGAACCAAACTCCCGAATTCCTGGGGTTTCGTTCAACGAACGGTTCCGGTGACGCCGATAACTCCGGTGATACCAGCGGGTGCCGGGTCGCGGTCGTGGATCGGGAGGAGCGGTCATGGGTGTCGTTCGCGTGAACCTGCTGTCGGTGCTCGCCGGGCTGGGACTGGCCGCGACCGGCTGTATGCACGGTCAGCACCACGACTACTTTGGAACGCCCCCGATCCCGCACAACACCAACGCGCACATCCAGGTGCCGCCCGAAGGCGCGGTGCCCCGCGAGATGGCGAAGATCACCCTGCCGGCTTACGTCATCGAGGCCCCGGACCAGCTGCTCATCGAGGTGGTGCAGCGGGTGCAGGTGCCCGACGTGGACCCGGTGACCGGCAAGGTCA
>JBJSXS010000138.1:0-2163 GCA_046086545.1 Gemmata sp. | reverse complement strand
CGGAGCGATCGGCTTGGAGCTGCCGTAGCCCTTCGCCGTGATCCGGTCCGCCGCGACCCCCTTCGAGATCAGGTAGGCACGGACTGCGTTCGCACGCGCCAGCGAGATCCGCTGGTTGACCGGCTCGGAGCCCGTGCGATCGGTGTGACCGCCGACCTCCACCTTCACCGACGGGTTGTCGGCCAGGGTCTTGACGACCTCGTCGAGCGCCGGGCGCGAGGCCGGGAGCAGGGTCGAGGCCCCCGAGGCGAAGGTCACGCCCTTGAGGACGAGGCTCTTCGCACCCGAGAAGATCGCCGGGCACCCCTTCACATCGACCGCGGTGCCGCTTGGGGTGTTGGCGCAGGTGTCGGCCGAATCCGGCACGCCATCGCCGTCCGCATCCGGGGGCGGGAGAGGGCAGCCACGGCTGTCGACCTTGGTCCCAGCCGGGGTGTTCGGGCAGACGTCCGAGGCATTCGGCACGCCGTCCTTGTCGTCATCCGGCGGCGGGAGCGGGCAGCCACGGCTGTCGACCGCCGTCCCACGCGGGGTGTTCGGGCAGGTGTCGACCGCGTTCGGCACGCCGTCGTTGTCATCATCCGGCGGCGGGAGCGGGCAACCACGGCTGTCGACCGGGGTCCCCGGCGCGGTGTTCGGGCAGGCGTCGACCGTGTTCGGCACGCCGTCCGAGTCATCATCAGGGGGCGGGAGGAGACGGGCCGTGCCCGGCTCGCCGGCGGCCGTCGCGACGGCCTTACGACCCGAGTAGCTGAAGCCGATGCCGAGCGTCATGCGGGGCTTCGCCTTCTCCCCCGCATCGCTCGTCGCGCGCCCGAGTACATCGACGATGGCCGGCGAGATCGTGATCGGCAGATTCTGGAACGGCGCGAACGAGAGGCCAAGGTTCAGGTCCTGGCCGGTGTAGTCCGCGATCATCGAGGCGAAGGAGTTCGCCTTGATCGCGGCGGAGGCGAAGAAGCCGACATCGCCCTGCTGGTCCGCATCGGCCGAGGGGGCGGCGAACCGCTTCGTCCCGAGCCCACCGTTCCACGTCACACTATTGAAGTAGGCGCCCGTCCCGATCTGCTGGACCTTGGTCGCCGCGACGTACAGTGACGGGTCGAAGGTCGCCTCACCCGAGAGGGTGATCCCTTCGATGCCGGCCGCGATGCCGATGCCATTGCCGAGGGTGCGGTGCACCTTCGCCGCGCCATACATACGATCGAAGAAGCCCGAACGGACCGTCGAGGCCGACGAGACGACGAGCTCGAGACCAGCGAGCTTGCTCGGGTCACCGAGGCCGGCGCCCAAGGAGAGCGAGCCGTCGTTCCCGCCCCCGAAGCGCGTCGAGTTCTGGTACCCGACACCGGCGAAGAAATCACCGGAGCGGGGACCGAACCCGATCGGCGAGGCGGCCGTCACGCCCGGCTGGGCGCGACCCGTCTCCGCGCCGATGGCGGCTGGGATGGGAAGCTTGTAGACCTCGCGACCCTGGGCGACGAGCACGCCGGGCAAGGCGAGCAGTGCGACCAGCGAAGCGAAAGTGCTGCGAGAACGAAGGGACATCGGGAAATCTCCGCGCGAGGGATCGTGGGGCCCGAACGTGAAACAGAACAAGACCACGGGGGAACACCGAGCGGCACACTGCGCGCCACCCTAATACGACCCCGCTAATCTCCGCTCCGTCACGCCGACTGTCAAGAGCCCACGTCGGTCACTGCGTTGTCAGTAACGCGAGCGAGGCGATAGCTTCCCTCCGAGGGCTCATAGCTCAGCGGTTAGAGCAGCGGACTCATAATCCGACGCGCGCAGGTTCGAATCCTGCTGGGCCCATCGGCAGCCCCCTGTGGCCTCAACGAAGGACCGATTATACTTCGGCAGAGGGCGCGTAGCTCAGCTGGTGAGAGCGCTGCTTTCACACAGAAGAGGTCGGGGGTTCGAGTCCCTCCGCGCCCATGCGACAAGGGGCCCCGGCATTCACCGGGGCCCCTTGTCGCATCCACAGGACGCGGAACGAGCATCCTGGCATTCATCCCGGCAGGATGCTCCCGCCGTTCACATTGACGATCTCGCCCACCAGGTGGCGTGCCCCCGGCATACACAGCGCCACCGCCGCCCACGCGACATCCTCGGGAGTCGCGATGCGCCCGTTCGGGATGGCGGCAGCGATCCGAGCCCTCC